>NZ_JBNUPF010000011.1:0-61431 GCF_050409565.1 Facklamia sp. P12955 | reverse complement strand
TATCTCGGGTCTTATTTTAAAGGTTATAGCAAAAATGGACTTATGATACAGCCCCATTTATTATAGAACCATTATTATACATAAAAAAGCCCTCTAAACCACTAAGAAATAGTGATTTAGAGGGCTTTGTCTACAGTCTGATTCCTTCTGTTTACCCAGAAGGATTTTTTTAGCTAGAACTTAAATTAATTCTAAAGCTCTCTCAACATAGTTGGTTATAATGCGATCCACACCCGCATCAATCATCATCTGGATATGATCAGCTTCATTGACTGTGTAAGTGTTAATTTCGATTCCCTGACGATGACATTCTTCAATATCTTCTAAGTCCAAAGTCACAAAAGCAGGATGATAATGACCGACACCATGTTCCTTACAATATTTACCAGGGTTTAATTGACCCGACGCCGTTAAAAAGCCGTATTCAATTTTACTATCCCCTGCTAGGCGCATAAAATCACGCACACTGTGGTGATTAAAAGATGAAATCAAAACACGATCTTCTAATTTAAATTCCCTGATTAATTCTAAAACTTTAGCATTAAGACCCTCATAGCGAAAAATGTTAGTTTTCAACTCGATATTAACTTTAATATCTAGAGGCTGCATCCATTCAAAAAATTCGCGCAAAGTCGGAATTTGAATGTCTCTTGCGGACTTAACTTGTGTTTCTTTGAAGTTAGCATAATAGTTATACTGACGTAATTCAATTAAGGTCATATCTTTTACATAGCCACTACCTGTTGAAGTGCGATCAATCGCTTCATCATGAATGATGACTACCTCTTGGTCTTTAGTTAAATGGACATCTAACTCAATACCTTCAATCGGAAATTTTGCCGCCTCTTTGAAAGCTAACATGGTGTTTTCAGGATATATTCCAGAATAACCGCGATGTGCAATAATTTTTACCATTATTTATCAAAATCCTCTCCCACTATTCGATTGAGTATCGACGCTTCTGTTTTCTGATCAAACAACATGATTTTATTCAAGTCCAACTGAACTTGAACTTCTTCACCAATTTTAACAGGACGTGCCGGTGAAAAACGAGCCACCAACTCCCGACTAGAAGTAGGATGATCAAAATAAACAAAAGTGTCAGAGCCTACTTGCTCAACATTTTTAGCGATAACATTCAAACCTGAGGTGTTTAAACCCTCGGCCTTATGGTGCATGTCCTCCGGGCGAATGCCAATATAAACTTCCTGGTCTTCTACTTCAACAAGCAACTGATCTTTAACTTCTTCAGCGAGCTCAAACGATTGATCAGCAATTTTAAGGTTTACTTTCCCATCTTTAATGACTAATCTACCATTGAACATATTAATCATGGGTGACCCAATAAATTCAGCAACAAACTTATTACATGGATTATAATACAAATTGGCCGGTGTGTCATATTGTTCGATACTTCCAGCATTCATCACAGCTATTCGCGTTCCCATTGTCATGGCTTCTGTTTGGTCATGGGTAACATAAACAAAGGTCGTTCCTAATTCACGATGCAACTGGGTAATTTCAGACCGCATCGATACCCGTAATTTAGCGTCTAAGTTGGATAGAGGCTCATCTAATAGAAAAACCTTAGGATTTCGCACCATAGCTCGACCTAAAGCCACTCTTTGACGTTGTCCCCCTGATAAAGCGCCTGGTTTCTTGTCAAGTAGTTCCGTTAACTGAAGCGCTTTAGCAACTTGCTCTACGCGTAATTGACGATCCTTTTTACTGATTCCATTCATCTTCATTGAAAATCCCATATTATCACGAACATTCATATGTGGATAAAGCGCGTAAGATTGGAAAACCATGGCAATGTCACGATCTTTTGGCTGTAAGTTATTAACCCTTAAATCACCAATCCAGAGTTCTCCTTCTGAAATACTCTCTAAACCAGCAATCATACGTAAAGTTGTTGACTTGCCACAGCCAGAAGGACCTACTAATACGATGAACTCTTTATCTTCAATTTCCAAATCAATATTTTTGACTGCTTTAAAGCCATCATCATAGATTTTAGCAACTTTTCTTAAACTTAATTTCGCCATAAATATTCTCTCCTTATCCTTTCACTGCTCCGGCCGTAAGTCCCTTTACCATATTCCTTGATCCAACAATAAAAATAAGCAGACTTGGAACCATACAGATCATAACCCCTGCTACCATTAAAACCAGTGACTGTGAATCCACCGAATTCAGCATGCTAATACCTATCTGAACGGTACGATTCTGATCATTATTTGTCACTAGTAAAGGCCACATATACATATTCCATCCCGATAAGAATGATTGAACAGACATAGCTCCTAAGGTTGGTTTAATCAAAGGCATCAAAATGGTTAAAACAAATCTGAAATCTGTACAACCATCTACCTTAGCAGCTTCATACACTTCATAAGGAAAGCTCTGCAAGGCTTGAACGCATAAGAAGATATTAAAGGCTGAAATAATAAAGGGTATGATTAACACGTAGAGGGAATCATTCCAACCCCAAGATGAAATCATTAAGAATTGCGAAATAATAACGGCTTCGCCTGGAATCATCATTGTCGATAGGATCAATGCATATAACAGCCCTTTACCTTTGAAGTTCAAAAAGCGAAAGGCGAAAGCAGCTAAGACAGAAGTTATTAACTGACTAAGAGTGATGGCTACTGCAACAATCATTGAATTTCTTATATAAATTCCTATCGGTGCTATTTTAAAAACATCAAGAAAGTTAGTTAATGTAGGATTTTTAGGAAACCAAACACTTTCTGGATCGTATAACTCTCCAGAAGGTTTAACGGACATCATTAGCCCGTACAATAAAGGCGAAAGAACAATCAGTAACATAACTATATTTAAAAGCAATCGTACAATACTCCATACAGTGATTGATTCGCGTCTTTTTTTAATTTTATTGTCCTTATTTTCTTTAATAAGTTCTGCCATTATGCACTCTCCTTTCCACGGATTTTAAACATGATAATGGTCAAGATCATAACGATTGAAAATAAAACAACTGACTCGGCTGAAGCATAGCCATAGCGATAATTCATAAAGGCATTTCGATAAATATCATAAACAATCACATTCGTTGCTTGACCTGGCCCACCCTTGGTTAAAATATTTATCTGTCCAAACCCTTGGAAAGCGTTAATAACGTTGGTTACAACCACGAAAAAAAGGGTTGGCTTCAATGATGGAATGGTTATATAAATAAATTTCTTAATCCCGTTTGCCCCATCAATCGAAGCTGATTCATAAAGAGAATCGTCAATGCTGGCTAAGCCAGATGAGAAATACAAAAAATTCATCCCTGAATTCAACCAGCCGGTCAAAATACCCACAACTAATAAGGCACTGCTTGGTTGAGAGAGATAATTAATATAAGTTCCCAAAATCCGGTTCACAATCCCAACCGTTGGATTTAACATCACTTGAAAAATCATGGCCATTCCAGCAGACGCAATTGCCATTGGCATAGCGTATGAAGTTGAAAAAATTTTAATTCCTGGGAATGTTTTTTGACATAAAAGTGCTGTAATAAAGCCTAATACAACGCCTACAAAAACAACTATAATAACAAATTTAAAAGATACTAAAACACTGTTCCAAAAGCTTTCACTTGCAAAAAGTTCTGTATAATTCCCCAAACCAAGATATTCTGCATTTTGTCCTAAATTATTGGTCAAAAATAAACTCCGATAAATGGTCTGAAAAAATGGCCAGAACATAAATATAGATAAGATTGTCATCGCTGGGAGTAAATAGCCATATCCTTTTACTTTTTCCCAAGTACTTCTCTTTGACTCGATGATTACAATTTCTTCCATCTTTCCACCTCTTCCCATCAAAAATCTTCCACATAAAAAATCGAGAGAACACCAATAATGAAGCTCCCTCGATTATCTATACATTTAATTCATTAAATTATTGGTTGGCTTGATTGTAGTTTTCAATCGCTTTATTGATTTGATCTGCCATAGCTTGTGCAGCTGATTTAGGATCTGTTTCACCATTAATAACTTTTTCAAGTTCATTTTCAAAAACTTGACGCGCTTCTTGAGCAACACCTGCTAAAGCCCCTTGATCATCTGCGGTCGAATCATGCAGCTGATCAATCGCTGTTTGGAATTGCGGGAATGCTTCTAAATTGTCTTTAAAGTTTTGCTCCTCGTGGGCCGCTAGGTTAACTGGGAAATATCCTGTATCAACATTCCATTGTGCTTGTGAGGCAGGAGATACTAAGAATTGAATAAAGTCCCAAGCTGCATCTTTTTTAGCCTCATCATCTGATTCAATCATCCAAAGAGAAGCGCCTCCAATGGATACGCCACCCTTATCTTCTGAGTCGATACCAGGATAATAAGCCGTACCAATTTCAAAACGCCCATCTACTTCAGTTAACAATTGACGTAAACTTGCAGTGGAACCAAAAGTAATAGCTGATTGCCCTGCAATAAATTCTGGATGTCCACCCTCACGACCTACGTTAGGCATAACACCCGCATCCACACCTTTTTTCCACATGGTTAAAATCTTTTCCATACCTCCATTTTCAATAAAGGCCACTGATTCAGGTGCTCCATCGCGTCCGTTAGCATGGTCAAAGATTTCTTTTTCCATTTTGTTAAACCATTGATCAATCCACCAACCATAGATTCCGATAGATGCTGGCATAGCGGCACCAGCTTCTTGTAATTTGGGTCCAATTTCAATTAAGTCTTCTAAGGTTGTTGGAACTTCTACGCCAGCTTTATCAAAAATATCTTTATTATAGTACATTAAAGGGGTCGAATTATTAAAAGGCATCGAGTGTAATCGATCCTCAATAGTGAAATAAGCCAATAAATTAGGCTCCAATAAATCTAAATCAAAATCTGTCTTATCTACATAATCTTGAATTGGAACCGTTAAACCTGAATCAATCATAAAGGTTGTTCCAACTTCAAATACTTGAACCACATCTGCACCCACTTCTGATCCTGAAGCAGAAGAACGTAATTTGGTTAATGTTTCGTCATAAGACCCTTGATACTGTGCATCAACTTCCACCGCATCTTGAGATTCATTATATTGATCTACTAGTTTTTGTAAAGCTTCTCCAACAGAGCCTCCCATTCCATGCCAGAATGATAATTTAACTGGCTCTGCAGCTTGAACAGTTTGACTTAAAGGTAATACACTCGTTACTGACATTGAAGCTGATAGTAATCCCACCATCAATTTCTTAATTACTTTTTTCATGGTGCTTCCTCCTTTGTTATCGATCCTTTTAAAGTGACCGTTGACAAAAATATAGCATGCTAGTATTAACTTTAAGTAAATTCATTGTAAATATTTTGTAAATTTACATGCAATTTTTTCAGAGAATAAAAAACACCTTTATAAGGTGGAAAATTACATTAAATCAAAAACGATTTTCAAGGCGCCTATAATACTAAATATACTAAAGGTAATTTCCCCCCATGCACCCATGTAGGTATGTCGCTTAGTTTCTTATGCAAAATACCCCTACAAACATTCGATATATCTTTATATTGATTAGCAAATTAATAAGTATTTATTTATATATACTTAATATCATCAACCTTTGCAACAAGTTTAAACTATATAATAATCTATTTTTTAATCAACATTAACTATATTATTAGCTTGTCTCTTAAAAGTAAAATAACACTCACCATGGTATGTACTCTCAATTATATAATCTTCTAGGAGTACTCTCTTTTAGATATAGATCCCCTCAGAAGCTTATAAAATAGACGATCAAGACAAAAAGTCGCATGAGTCACTTTCACACATTTACAACAATGTGACAGCGCTTAGATTATGTGTTGTTATGATAGCTTTTGATGACCTCATAAAAATATTCAAGAATATAAGAAGTTATCTTTTTGCTACCCTTTAAGTTTAAAAAATACTGTAAAAGCCTATCTAATAAGGAAATTAGACAAAATAAAATAGGCACATGACTTCATCACTTATAGCTGCTACCTTCCGGTCCTGACTCGGTTCGTGAATCCATCATTGCCTTTTTATAGTATAGCATGAATGGCTCCTTTTGTAAAATTCATGTTTTAGAGCTAAGGTTCATCTCTTGCCTGTGTATAAAGTTGTGCATAAGTCGTCTTTTGCACAACTTTTCTGTGGATATCCTCCTATTTCGCCTTGTCTTTCTTCTTTGCTTTTTTCTTCTGTCGCAGTTGTCTAAAGAAATTAGACATCATCTGGCTACATTCTTCTTTTAAAACCCCCTCAATAACTTCCACTTGATGATTAAAGCGTTCCTCTTGTAATAAATTCATTAAGCTGCCACTGCAACCCCCTTTAGGATCTCTGGTAGCAAAAATTACTTGTTCAAGTCTCGCTAACACAGATGCTCCAGCACACATTGGACAAGGTTCTAAAGTTACATACAATTTAGCCCCTTGAAGCCGCCATGCTTGTAGCCTTTCATTAGCTTGATTTATCGCTAATATTTCAGCGTGACCTGTAGCTTGGTGCTGACTTTCTCTAACATTAAAGCCTCTTCCAATTATTTCATCATTGTATACAACGACAGCTCCAATCGGCACCTCACCAATTGCTTCAGCTTTTTTTGCTTCCTTAATTGCTTCAAGCATCCATTTTTTATGCTGGACCTGTTGATTTGAATCCAACTCTTTAAATAATAAATTCTCCATTCACTGACTCCTATTTAAATAAAAGTATTTCAAATTAAAAAGCAACCTCCATCTATAGGTTGCTTTTGACTATATATCTGTAATTATTAAAACAGATTATGCATTTTTTCACCAGCATCATCAGCTAGTTCTTTAGCACGGTTAATAATCTGAATAAAACCTTCACTCATTTGAGACTGAGTGGCCTTAGTCTTATTAGCAATACCTACTAAAGTATTTACTTCTTCATCAGAAAGGTCATTTACGATATTCACTAAATGATCGGAGCCTTTTAATTGATGCTTAACATAAGCTTTGACTTTCTCACGGTTAATCATGCCTCTTACACGTTCATTAGCATCATCATCTAAATATGCATAAAGAATAACGCCTGTAACGGCTGCAACAATTGCTGTACCAGCGATGATATTGGTCAATCTGTTCTTTTTATTCAACATAATATATTCCACCTCTTTATTAATTTCTTTTTACTTCATATAAACCTTATCACTAAACGTATAAAATAGATAGTAAAATGCTTTCAGCTTTTGATAGACTATCAATTATTATAATCAAAAAATAGTAGCTGAATAAGCTAGGCTTACTCGGCTACTATTCTAGATAAGATCATCGATTTTTCCAGCTATTTTGATCGGTTGTTAATCCGAATGGATCCTGAGCGACCACCAATTGTTATTTTATCTCCTAAAGCAATATCTCCATTCAAGAGCATCTCACTTAATTCATCTTCAATTTGTTTTTGAATAGCTCGGCGGATTGGACGCGCTCCATATTCTGGATCAAATCCTGCTTCCGCTATAATATCGATTGCTGTATCAGTTATACGCGCATTAATTTCTAATTCATCTAATCGTTTAACAATCTCATTGGTTTGAAGTTTAACAATTTCTTTAATATGTTCTTTATCCAATGAGTGAAAGACAATCGTTTCGTCGATACGGTTTAAAAATTCTGGACGGAAAGCACGTTTTAACTCTTCTAAGATACGCTTTTCCATCGCTTTAAAGTCATCAGCAAAGCTAACCGCACTGAAGCCAACTGACTTCTCGTCGCGAAGAGCAGTAGCACCGATATTAGATGTCATGATAATAATTGTATTTCTAAAGTCGACCCGACGACCCTTACCATCTGTTAAATGACCGTCATCAAAAACCTGTAATAAGATATTAAAGACATCTGGATGCGCCTTCTCAATTTCATCTAGTAGAATCACTGAATATGGTTTTTGGCGAACTTTTTCAGTTAATTGTCCAGACTCGTCATAACCGACATATCCTGGAGGAGAACCGACTAAACGAGAAACGGCGTGTTTTTCCATATACTCAGACATATCAACACGAATCATATTATCTTGTGAACCAAACATGGAGTTAGCTAAGGTTTTGGCTAATTCTGTTTTTCCAACACCAGTCGGTCCTAAGAATAAGAAGGAGCCAATTGGTCTTTGTGGACTCTTCAAGCCTGAACGAGCACGCCGAATAGCACGCGCTACTGAAGAAACGGCTGAATCTTGTCCTATTACGCGTTCATGCAACTCAGCTTCTAAATGAACTAAACGTTTAGCTTCCGCTACATCCATTTGATAGATTGGCACACCTGTTGCCAGTGCTGTTACTTCAGCTACATGTTCAGCGGTTACTTTTGGATAACTTAATTCTTTTTGTTCATTTTTTTTCTTGGCTTTTTTGTTAGCCTTCTCAATAACTTTTTCTAAATCTTGCTCTTCTTTTCGAATATCGGCAGCTAATTCAAAATTGCGGTCGAGAATGGCTTGTTCTTTACGATTCGCTAGGTTTTTTTGTTGCAATTCTAGCTCTGCTAAATTATCAGTTTGCTTGCCTTCTTCGATTCTTACTTTAGCCGATGCTTCATCGATTAAATCAACCGCCTTATCAGGTAACTTACGCTCATTCATATAGCGTGAGGACAATTTGACTGCCGCTTCAATCGCTTCATCACTTATCTCCACATGATGATGCTGTTCATATTTAGACCTTAGTCCAGTTATAATTTGAATAGACTCAGCTTGAGAAGGCTCTTCAATCACAATTTTAGAAAAACGACGTTCTAAGGCAGAGTCTTTTTCAATATGCTTTTGATATTCATCGAAGGTTGTAGCTCCCACTGTTTGAATTTCTCCCCTTGCTAAAGCCGGTTTAAGAATGTTGGCAGCATCAATTGCTCCTTCGGCTCCTCCAGCTCCAATAAGTGTGTGGAGTTCATCTATAAAAAGAATTACTTTACCATCTTGAGATATTTCTTCGATTATCTTCTTCATTCGTTCTTCAAATTCGCCTCGATATTTAGTCCCTGCAACTAAAGCAGCTGTATCTAACATCATTAGACGTTTCTCAGCAATTTCACTTGGTACTTTCCCTGTCACCATTGCTTGAGCCAGCCCTTCAGCAATCGCTGTTTTTCCAACGCCCGGTTCTCCTACAAGAACAGGGTTGTTTTTCGTTCTGCGAGAAATAATTTGAATCATACGACGAATTTCTTTTTCGCGACCGATAACCGGATCTAATTTACCTTCGCGTGCCAATTGTGTTAGATCTCTTGAAACTCCATCCAAAGTAGCAGTATTAGATTGAGTATTCGTGTTTTGTTGACGTCGCCCTCTTTTACTTTGACTATCTGAACGCTTCTGCTGATTAATTCCAATTTCCTCGAATATTCCTTTACGTAATTCTGCCAGATTAATTCCTATATTTTTCAATAATACCGTAGCGAGTATTTCTTCTTTCAGTAAGCCTAAAAGTAAATGCTCTGTCCCTACTTTTGGAGCGCCAAGACGTTTAGCATCACTAGAGGCATTCATTATTACTTTTTTGGCGCGTGGGGAATAAGGAATGACCACTTCACCACGTCTACCTGCTTTTAAGCTTTTTCCATGAATCATTTCTAATTCATCTACAAGCACAGCATATTCTGCCCCATAATCTCTTAAGACTTTACCGGCAATTCCATTTTCTTCACGAGCTAATCCTAACAAAATATGTTCTGTACCAACTGCTTGATGGTGGAAAACATAGGCATGCTCAGCTGCAAACATCATAGCCTGGCGTGCACTTTCTGTAAATAATTCTTCAAACATTTATTTCACCTCTATTTAATAATCCTCGACTGAGAGCTAACTAGTTAATTCATAGCGTAATTGATGGAGAAAAGTTTTTAACAACATGGCTCGAGCCACTTGATCTTGATTTGAAATCGCATGAAGGACAGATTTTTCAATCACTGATAAAATAAGTCTTCCTTCCCTTTGTGTGATTATTTCTCTTTCAATCAACGTTTCAATAATATTCACACCATTTCGATGTGAAATTTGATTGCCAATTAATTCTAACATTGAAGCAACTTCATCTGCATCCGAGGTCAATTGAGTTTTTAAAATACGGATATAACCGCCGCCCCCTCGTTTACTTTCAACCAGATAACCATGCTCTTGAGTAAATCGTGTATTAATAACATAGTTGATCTGTGAAGGGACACAGTCAAATTGATCAGCAATATCGCTGCGCTTTATCTCTACATGTTCTGCGTTTTGCAAGAAGGATTTAAGATAAGCTTCAATTATATCGGACATATTTTTTCTGGACAAATTCAACCCTCCTTCAAGCTAATTTTGTTTAACATTGACTTTCTTTGACCATTATACACAATCTTTTTATTTTTGAAAAGCTATTTGTTTGGACTTGTCTCTTAATCACGATTAAGTAGTCATAGGTATAATTTCATTCAATGTTTGTGTTTTTAAGATTGAAATTTTGTTTTTTAGCAAGTATACTAAACTACAGAACTTAATAAACACAATATATTGGGCTTTATTTTATCTTTATATCCTATATATTGTGTTTCTTGCTATGTTTGTTAGAATATTCAAAATGTATCGAAGATCTTAATAGAGAGGCTGAACTGATTATGGAAACGAATACTTTAATTCCAAAGACTGTCGAATGGAACCGTCAAGATCTTAATGAGGCTATCAAACATTTCCCTCAAGTAACTCCTGTTACATCGGAAATGAAAATCACTCACTCTGGTGTCTCACGAATGGTTATGTTAGACAGGTATTCTTTTAAAGACACCGCTAAGAAAACTCTAAAAGCTGGCGATTTAGTAGTCTTAACTGTAAAGCCTGATCCATCCTATCCTGCAAGAGGTATTGGTATTGTGCAAGAACTTGATTGGGAAAAAGGTCAAGCTCTTGTTTTATTAGAAGAAGAATACCGTGGTAATCTTGAAAACGAAAAAGAGCGCCTTAGTGGCTTAATCTTGCGAAGCATTGACAGTTTAGATAAGCCTTTAGAAATATATTATGAACAAATCGCCCACCGTAATGCAGTCGGTTTAGCTGAAATTGAAAGTACAAAAGAAAAACAAGAAAGCTCTTTTGAAGCTTTTTATAATCAGCTTTCTAATTTAAACTTTGTCCCGGCTGGTCGTGTCCTATATGGAGCAGGCTCACAAACGGATGTTACTTATTTTAATTGCTACGTTATGCCGTTTGTCCCTGATTCTCGCGAGGGAATCGCTGAACACCGCAAAGAAGTAATGGAAATCATGTCGCGCGGTGGCGGTGTAGGAACTAACGGCTCCACTCTAAGACCTCGAAATACTCTGGCAAGAGGAGTAAACGGTAAGTCCTCGGGTTCTGTTTCTTGGTTAAACGATATTGCTCAATTAACTCACCTTGTTGAGCAAGGTGGCTCGCGCCGGGGTGCACAAATGATTATGTTAGCAGATTGGCATCCAGATATTATTGAATTTATCATTTCTAAAATGCAAAACCCCCGCGTTCTACGTTATTTAATTGAACAAACAGAAGATGAATTAATTCAAAAGCTAGCACAGGAAAAACTTAAATTTGTTCCACTCACTCCTAATGACCAAGTAATGCATGAAACAATTGCTTCCTATCAAAATAAAGAGGATTTTGGTGGCTTTAATGTAGATATCATTGAGCATTCTAGAGCTGTTTTACGTGATAAGGGTGCTTATGAAGTCCACAATGAAGACTTTTTAACAGGAGCAAATATCTCAGTAACTATCACTTCGGAATTTATGGAAGCGGTAGAGCAAAACCTAGATTGGGACTTACGTTTCCCTGATGTCGAACATTATAATAAAGAAGAAATGCATGCTTATAATACTCAATGGCATCAAGTAGGAGATGTACGTGATTGGGAAGAGATGGGTTATGCAGTCAGAACATACCGAAGTATTCCCGCTCGTGAACTATGGAAATTGATTAATATTTGTGCCACCTATTCAGCAGAGCCTGGTATTTTCTTTATTGATAATGCTAATAAGGATACCAATGCTAAAGCCTATGGCCAAAAAGTCGTAGCCACTAACCCTTGTGGTGAGCAACCTTTAGCTCCATATTCTGTATGTAATTTAGCAGCTATAAACTTAGCAAATATGGCTAATAAAGATGAACACACGGTTAATTTTGAAAAATTGAAAGAAACGGTTCGTGTTGGTGTGCGTATGCAAGATAACGTTATCGATGCTACCCCTTATTTCTTAGCAGCCAATCGTCATCAAGCTTTAGGAGAGCGCCGAATCGGTTTAGGTGTTATGGGTCTAGCTGACTTATTGATCTATACTAATCAACGTTATGGTTCTGCTTCAGGTAATCAATTGATTGATAAAGTCTTCCAAACGATTGCGATCACTGCTTATGAAACTTCGATTGAATTAGCCAAAGAAAAGGGAAGTTTCCCCTTCCTAATAGGTTCAACCGATGAAGAAACGAAACAATTGCGTCAAAACTTTATTTCAACAGGTTATATGCAGAAATTACCTAAGCACATTCATCAGGGTATTTTAGAACATGGCATTAGAAACTCTCACTTACTAACAGTCGCTCCTACTGGATCAACCGGTACGATGGTTGGAGTAGCTACGGGTCTTGAGCCTTATTTTGCCTTTAAATATTATCGCTCTGGACGTTTAGGTAAGTTTATTGAAGTAAACGCTGGAATTGTTCAAGAATATTTAGGGCGTCATCCAGAAGCAGATGCTGATCACTTACCAGAAACTTTTGTTTCAGCCATGGAATTAAAGCCAGAAGAACACGTCGATGTTCAAACAACTATCCAGCGATGGGTAGACTCATCCATCTCTAAAACAGTGAATGCCCCCAAAGGTTATACTGTTCAACAAGTCGAAGAAATATATGAACGTTTATACAGTGGGGGAGCTAAAGGCGGAACCGTTTATGTTGATGGTTCAAGAGATTCTCAAGTTCTTACTCTCAAAGCAGAGGAAAATGAAAAAGATCAAAATATTGCTCTTTTTGAGGTTGAAGATCAAGAAATACGTGTTGTCGATGAAGTTGAAGAATTGCGTCAGTTAGTTGATTTAGCTGAGAAAGATCATTATACCCAAAGCGGTCATACTGATGATGTGGTCTACGGTTCAGAAGTAGGAGATACTTGTCCAATTTGTCGTAAAGGAATCGTTGAAGATATTGGGGGTTGTAACACTTGTACAAATTGTAATGCTCAGTTACGATGTGGTCTCTAAGTATTTAAATTTGCTTGCACAAATGTAATCTCTAATTGATAAACCTTATCTTAATCTTGAGATAAGGTTTATCAATTTCTCTTTTAATCGACCCCCCAATCTTATTTTGTGAGTTTTTCACTTATCTATGTTATATTAAAGAAAAATTAAAAAGGAGCGGCTTATGAAAAATAAACTATTCAAATTTATAACGATTTCTATCGCAGTTACTGGTCTTCTCATAGGAAATCTTGCGCCGATATCAGCTCAAGAAATAGATCCCAATGTCGAACAAAAATTATCTATTATGTCGATTGGAGAACTAGCAACTCTAGACGCTATGCTTTATAATGATACCCCATCTTCAGATATGATCGGACAAATTTTTGAAGGACTTTACCGTGTTTCAACTGGTAGTGAAGTCGAATTGGGGCAAGCTGAAAATGTCGATATCTCTGAAGACGGTTTAACCTATACTTTCACCTTAAGAGATGGTTTAACTTGGTCTAATGGTGACCCTGTTACAGCTAACGATTATGTCTTTACTTATCAAAGATTAGTCGATCCGAATAACGCCAATACCTCTTCTTCTGTTGAAGTGTTTAAAAACGCTAGCAAAGTTCGTAATGGTGAAGCTGAACTTTCTGATTTAGGAGTGACTGCTCCTGATGAGAAAACTTTGGTAATTGAGTTAGAATATCCAGCTCCATATCTACCAAAATTACTCACAGGTTCTCGTTTTATGCCAGTTAACCAAAAGGTTGTTGAAGAAAAAGGTCAAGCTTATGGAACAAGCGCAGACAGTATTGCTATGAATGGTCCTTTCCTCATTGAAGGATGGGAAGGAACCAGTTTAGAATGGAAATTGATTAAAAACCCAAATTACTGGGATGCTGAAAAGGTCTTTTTAGAAGAAGTCCTAGTGTCTGTTGTTAAGGAAACAGGAACCGGAGCTGACTTATTTGACGCCGGCGAACTAGACTATACTATCTTGAATGATCAATTTGTAGGACAATACAATGGCGCTGATTTCTTCAACCAGATTCCTAAAGCAACTGTCGGACACCTACAGTTCAATGCCACCAAAGAACCAACCAATAATATTGCTTTGCGTAGGGCCATTATTCAAGCGATTGATAAAGACACTTATACCCAGTCAGTCATTCAAGATGGGTCAACTTCTTTAAACGGTTTCGTTCCTTCAGGATTTGATGTAAATGATGAAGGCGTGGATTACCGTGAAGAAGCGGGTGAAATGCTTACATTCGATATTGAGGCAGCTCAAAAAGATTGGGAAACAGCTCAAAAAGAATTAGGACAAGATAATATTGAGTTACAATTACTAATTTCTGACTCAGATTTAGCTAGTCGTACAGCTGAGTATATTCAAGCTCAATTAATGCAAAATCTTCCCGGATTAACGATTACAATTCGTTCTGTCCCTCTACAAAATCGTTTAGAATTACAAAGATCACTTGATTTCGATATCTTCTATGGAACTTGGGCTCCAGACTATCAAGATGCGATCAACTTTGTAGAACAAATGGAATCAGACGGAGGCATCAACTTTGGTCAATACTCCAATGAGAAAGTGGATCAATTAATTGATCAAGCCAGAAACGAGTTTGCCAATGACCCAGAAAAACGTCGTCAAGCTCTTATTGAAGCAGAAAAGATTGCCGTCGCTGATGAAGCTTCTCAGTCTTCATTCTATCAAGCATCTACTACCTACTTATTGGATACTAACGTAAAAGGCTTCGAAGTTTTACCATTTGGTCGAACAATCAATTTAAGAACTGCATATCGAACTGCAGAGTAAATCTATAATAAATGAAACTCTAAACTTTCTTTATTAAAATAATTAGGCTACCTAGCTGTGGAAGATCCACTACCAGGTAGCCTAATTTTCGGTATTTATCATCCGTTCAATAGATACCAACCTGCTCAACTTCCGTTAGGAATCTCTTTTTTAAGAATAGCTAATATTATCTAACATACCATGTGATTGAATCACAAGCATCTCTCTTGGCTCAAGATTTACCACAAATAATGCCTGCTTCCCTTCAATTTCAGCTTTAGGATATTCTCCTTCTTGCTAAAGTATTACGTTCAAAGTCGTCAAAGGTCACTAACTTATCCGATTGTTTAATAGCTTCTACTCAACGAATTCTAGCTATCGGATATCTGTTCTATCTAAATCTTTGAGACAAATCGCTTTCTTAATATCACCCATGTGTCACTCCCTTAAAATTAATCATTCCTTAATTATTTATGGTTCGAATAACAAATTTATTTAGTTTAAAAGCTTTAATTATTATTGGACTTTATCCATTTATCAAGTATTATACAAGCTAGATCATTAAACAGCCATGTAGTATTATTAGCTAGAACTATTAATAGTCTGCCAATATTCTACTAAAGCTTTAAATTTTAATGGCTTTCCATTATAAATTTTTGACTCTATCAGCTCATGAAGTGGATAATTCTTACTTAATTGTATTAAAATAAAAGATAATATAAGCAATAATGGCATGATTGACACAAAAGGGTTTATACTGTTTAACTTTAAAATACGAAAGGTGGATAACCATGAATTCCTACACAAAATTTATAATCCGGCGTGTTTTTTATATGTTAATTACGCTTTGGATTATTATTTCCGTTACCTTTTTCCTCTTACAGTTCTTACCTGGTTCCCCTTTTGCCAATCAAGATCTTTTAACCGAGACCCAACTTCAACTTTTAAATGAAAAATATGGTCTCAACCAACCTTTACTTGTTCGCTATTTTTCCTACTTAGCAAATATATTAAAAGGGGATTTAGGGGTCTCCTTTCAATATAATAACTTACCTGTTACTAAAATTATTTTAGATCGAGCCGGCCCCTCTATGATTTTAGGAGCTCAAGCCATGGGTTTTGGTGTGGTAATTGGAACTATCTTAGGAATGATTGCAGCTGTTAAACAAAACACTTGGATCGATACCTTCACCTCCGTTTTTGCTATTGGCGGAAGATCTGTTCCCAACTTTGTTTATGCTGTGGTCCTTCAATTTCTGTTTGCTGTTTGGCTAGATTGGCTACCAATTGCTTTCTGGCGTGACGGCTATGCCTCAACTATTCTTCCAAGTCTTGCTTTAGCCATTTCACCTATGGCAGAGTCTGCGCGTTTCGTTCGAACTGAGATGATTGAAGTGCTTCACTCTGACTATATTGAATTAGCAACCGCTAAAGGCTTTTCAAAATTTTATATAGTTACTAAGCATGCGCTGCGTAATGCGATTATACCTCTATTAACAATAGTAGGACCCATGACAGCAGCTGCCATGACCGGCTCACTGGTAATTGAACAAATTTTTTCAATTCCTGGAATTGGTGAGCAGTTTACCAAGTCAATTTTAGTGAATGACTACCCAACCATTATGGGAATTACAATTATGTATTCTGTCTTATTAGTTGTTATTATTTTAATCGTCGATATTCTATACGGCTTTATAGATCCTAGAATGCGACAAGTTGAAGGAGGTGGCTAGATGCCAATCGAAAATTCTTTAAATACGGCGAATAATGCTTCAACAAAACACACAGCGGATATAGATCCAAAGCTCTTTCAACCGAAAATTTCTATCCAAAGTGAAGACAACGAAAAAATTGAAGCCCCTTCACTGAACTTTCTACAAGATTCATGGCGGAGATTAAAAAAGAATAAAGGTGCTATGATTTCACTCTTTTTCGTTATTTTAATTCTACTTCTTGCTATTTTAGCCCCATGGATTGCACCCGCTTCACCGTTCCAACAAAATCCAGCTCAAGCAAACCTCCCTCCTAAAATACCAGGTTTAGAAGATTTTTCATGGTTTAGTGGTAAAAGTGTCAACCGAGGTGGTGCTTTGACTGATGCCTATCAAAATGCCAATGTGGCTGAGGGAACCTACTACTATCTTGGAACAGATGGTTTAGGTCGTGACCTCCTCTCACGTATTTTATATGGAACTCGAATTTCACTTTTAGTCGCATTTATTGCTGTTCTAATCAATGTCATTATCGGTGTAACCTATGGCATGATATCTGGTTGGCTAGGCGGTAAGGTAGATACACTGATGCAAAGAATACTGGAAATTATTTCAGGTGTTCCCAATTTAGTAATCGTTGTTCTGATGCTTTTAGTATTGCAGCCCGGTTTACTATCTATTATTATTACGATTGCTCTCACCTCTTGGATATCAATGTCCCGGGTGGTAAGAGCGCAAACACTTCGTTTAAAACAACAAGAATATGTCTTAGCTGCTAAGGTATTAGGCCAATCGACTGGCAAGATTCTATTAAAACATATCCTTCCCAATATGTTAGGAATTATTATTGTCCAAATGATGTTTGCTATACCATCTGCCATCTTCTTTGAAGCTTTTTTAAGTTTCATCGGGATTGGAATCCCTGCACCCAACGCTTCCTTAGGAACTTTATTGAGTGAAGGTTACAAGACTTTTCGCTTTTTACCCCATTTAATGTGGTATCCAGCAGCTGTTATCTCATTAATCATGTTGTCCTTTAACTTATTAGCAGATGGACTGCGTGATGCTTTTGATCCCAAAATGAAAGAGTAGGTGACTTCATGAATAAGGCTATCATTCAAATTAAAGACTTAAATATTTCCTTCAAAACCTTTGCTGGCCAATTAAAAGCTATTCGTGGAATCAACTTATCCTTGTATGCCGGTGAAACATTAGCAATTGTTGGCGAATCAGGCTCAGGTAAATCAGTAACCACACGTGCATTGATGGGGCTTCTAGCTAAAAATGCGACCATTGAAGCAGGCGAAGTGATATTTGAAAAACGAGACCTTTTAAAATTATCTAAAAAAGAAATGGAAGCTATACGTGGTAGCAAAATTGCCATGATTTTTCAAGATCCAATGACCGCCCTCAATCCTACCCTAACCATCGGAAGACAAATTACTGAAGTTTTAATTCGTAAACGCGGTTTTAATCACTCACAAGCGCGTAAAGAAGCCATTAACCTTTTGGATTTATGTGGAATTGTTCAATCAGAGAAAAGAATTAATCAGTATCCACATCAATTTTCAGGTGGTCAAAGACAGAGGATTGTGATAGCGATTGCTTTAGCGGGAGATCCTGAAGTGCTTATTGCCGATGAGCCCACAACTGCTTTAGATGTAACCATTCAAGCACAAATCATTGAATTACTTAAAAAAATTCAACAAGAAAAGAATATGACCATTATCTTTATCACTCATGATTTGGGTGTGGTTGCCAATGTAGCAGACCGAATTGCCGTTATGTATGCGGGTAAAATCGTTGAAATAGGGACAGTGGATGATATTTACTACCATCCTCAACATCCCTATACCTGGGGACTTTTGACAGCTATGCCAACCATTTCCAAACAAGATCAATTATATGCTATCCCCGGTAGCCCACCTGACCTTTTAAATCCTCCTAAAGGAGATGCTTTCGCCTATCGGTCAGAATATGCTTTGGCTATCGATTTTGAGGAGGAACCGCCCATGTTTGAAGTCAAACCTGGGCATTATGCAGCCACTTGGTTACTCCACCCAATGGCTCCAAAAATGACCCCGCCAACTGCTATCTTAGAAAGATATCAACGTTGTCGAAAAAAGCAGTCACAGACCGATAAGAGTGGAATGGAGGAGCATTATGAATAAGCATGCACCTATTCTACAAGTTAAGCACTTGAAACAATACTACCACCAAGGAACTGATAAGGAAGTCAAAGCGGTAGACGATGTTTCCTTTGAAATCTTTCCTGGAGAAACTTTTGGGTTAGTTGGAGAATCAGGTTCTGGTAAATCAACGATTGGCAAAGCAATTGTTAACCTCTATCAACCGACCAGTGGTGAAATTATCTTTCAAGACAAAGCTTTATCGAGTAGCTACAACAAAAAGGAACGTTTGAAATTCCATAAAGAAATTCAGATGATTTTCCAAGACCCTTATGCTTCTTTAAATCCTCGTATGAAGGTTCGTGATATTATTGCTGAAGGCATTGATATTCATGGACTCGCACAATCAAAAGAGGAAAGAGACGAAAAAGTCAATCGACTCTTAGAAGATGTAGGGCTCAATATTGATCACGCTGGTCGCTATCCTCATGAATTTTCTGGCGGTCAACGTCAACGTATTGGGATAGCACGAGCTTTAGCAGTTGAACCAAAATTCATTGTTGCTGATGAACCGATATCAGCTTTAGATGTTTCCATTCAAGCTCAAGTGGTCAATTTATTACAAGAACTAAAAGAATCAAGAGGACTAACCTATCTCTTTATTGCCCATGATTTATCCATGGTTAAATATGTCAGTGATCGCATTGCCATTATGAACCGTGGTCGGATTTTAGAGTTAGCCGAAGCTGAGGAATTGTATGCAAACCCTTTACATGCCTATACCCAGTCCTTACTCTCAGCAATTCCTTTACCAGATCCTGATTACGAACGTCAACGTCAACGTATTCATTATCAGGTTGATCCAGAAAAGTTGGCTGAAGAGATCCTTAAAGAAGTCAAACCTAATCACTGGCTTGCTCAATAAACTAAACAAAAATCACCATTGAATAAGTTTATTCAATGGTGATTTTACTTTTAACTCTTTAATAGTTGACAAACAGCTTGGCTACTGCTGTTAAATTTTCCTCTGTATGAGTTAGTAGGTCTTGCAAGGAGCTTGGCCCAGGCGTAATACTCAAAATCGCATCAAAGCCTAACTGATATAAGATTTCAATATCATTTCTGACAGAACCACATAATGCGATCACTTTCGACCGGAAAGCTACTTGTTTAGCTAATTGCATGACTCCAAAAGGGGTTTACCGTATTGCGTTTGAAAGTCAATCTGACCCTCTCCTGTAAAACAAATATCGACATCTTGTAAAGCTGTCTTCAAATTGACTGTTTCTATAACAATATCGATGCCTCTTTTATGTTTTGCAGAAGTAAATGCTAATAATCCTGCCCCTAACCCACCAGCAGCCCCAGAACCAGCAATATGAGCCACTTCACGATTCAAGTCACGATAAATAAGGCGTGAGAAATGTTCAAGATTCGCATCAAGCTTTTCAATCATTTCTGGACTTGCCCCTTTTTGCGGACCGACTACAGCCGAAGCTCCTTGCGGACCACACAGCAGATTATTGGCATCACAGGCAACCTTGAAGATAGCATGCTCTAGACCAGGATGAATAGTCTGACAATCAATCCTATCCAAATGCGATAAGCCTTGGTTGCCGAAAGGAATCTCTTGACCTTCTATGTCTAATAAACGATAGCCTAAGGCTTGAGCCATACCGGCTCCCCCGTCATTCGTAGCAGACCCTCCAATCCCTAAAATAAATGAGCGAACTCCTCGATCTAGACATGCCTTAATGACTTGACCTGTTCCATAGGTTGATGTTAATAAAGGATTACGATCTTCTTTTTCAATAAGATGAATGCCTGATGCACTGGCCATTTCAATTACGGCTGTTTTGCCATCTCCTAAAATACCATACCGGGCTTGAATTTTTTCTCCTAAAGGTCCCTGCACTTCGACTGTATAATAAACTCCCTGACTCGCATCAATCAAGGCTTCAGTGGTACCTTCACCTCCATCTGCCATCGGAAGCTGAAGAATTTCTGCTTGAGGAAAGACTTGTTGCACACCTTTTTTTATAGCCTGGCAAGCATGTTTTGCCGAAACCGCTTCTTTAAAAGAATCACAGGCCATCACAATTTTCATTAATTTTACTAACCTCCTAAAACGCCATAGATACTGGTTGAAACAATAGTTAAAACGAAACCTACTAATGATTCATATGGAATTAGTTTTAGACATTCTTTAAAATCAGCTGATACGGATCCTCCTGTCGCGTGGAAGAATGAACCATGAGGTAAATGGTCTAATACTGTCGCCCCTGCGTGTAACATAGCAGCTCCACTGATAGGAGAAACACCTGACGAGAGAATAGTTGGTGAAAAAACAGCTGAGCCAACTGCCGATCCTGAAGTAGTCGAAGCGGTCGCCGCACTCATAAAAATTCCTGCTAAAGGTGCTAAAAGATAGGCAGGTAAACCTAAAGAGTCTAGACTATTAGTAAGGACATCTCCTAAAGTAGAATTGGTAATCACTCCTGCGATTAAACCTGTTCCTAAAAGGATAATAGCCACATTAATCATCTTACTTAAACCATATTGAGTATATTCTTGTAAGTGCTTAACATGTCCCACCATTATCAAGCCAAAAAGACCTCCCAGAGGAAGAGCCAACATAGGATCAATCATTATATTAAACAAGGGGCGTAAAGATAGTAAAACAATCGCTAAAACAGGTCCTGACAAGGCTTTCCATAAATAAGGTAAATTTTCTGCTGTTTGATCGTCTCTTGAAGTTCCTGTTTGTTCAATTTGACTGCCTTTATTAATTAATCGTTTGGCTAGCCAAGCTGTAAACATCACCCCAATCAAGGCTGGAATAAGACCAGCTAACATGACTTGAGTTAAGGAAACACCAAAACCATCGGAAACAGCAATAGAGTTAGGATTTGGTGAAATAATATTACCTGATTTGCCGCCACCAATCATAGCCATCAAAAGTGCAGTCCGTGAATAACCCAATTCTTTACCAATCTCTAAAGCGATAGGCGCAACCGTTATGACAGATATATCAATAAAAACCCCCACAAAAGTTAAAATCATAGTAGCAAGTGCGATCGCTAATAAAGCTCTTTCGCTTCCCAATCCCTTAATAATAGCATGGGCAATGGCAGCTGCCGAACCTGTCTTAATTAAAACACCTGCAAGGATTCCAGCTGCTAGTATCCTTAAGATAGAGGTAATCATGCCTTGCGCACCATTTGTCATGAGACTGATGGTTTCACTTAGATTCGCTCCTCCTAATAATCCTCCGAATAAAGCGCCGATAAATAAAGCATAAAAAACTGGAAACTTTTTAAAGATTAATAAGATAGCCAATAATAGACCTAACAAAGCGCCGATAGCCGTTACTGTTACTACTTCCATTTCCCCACTCCTAATTGATTATTGAATGGCTTCATTATATTGTTTCTTAATATCTTTGCCAATCTTATTAGCCAATCAGTGACTATATAAAAAGACAGCTTCAAAAGAGAAGCTATCTTTTTCTAATGATTTAATAAATGGATTTAAAAAGTTGATAAAGTTCTACATTGGCTGTGTCTTTAAAATGATGAACCGCTAAATTGTCAGGTCCTTCCATGGTAATCAAAACTCTTGGGATTCCTTGATCTTCAACAAATAAATAAAAATGTCGTTCCGCTCTAGGATTATCTTGATCACGAATATCAGTCATTGCCATTAAGACATTGATTTCATCATTAATAAGCTGTTCAGCTTGATAATGAGCCTTTCGTTCCTGACCATCTAAGTGAATTACCATTGACTTTAAAGGAAGGTCCCCACCTAAGAAGTCTATAGGCGTCTCTGGAGTGACAAACTCATATTTTTGACCCATTTTTGCTTGCCAGTCTCTGACTGCTGTCATCAATGCTTGTTTTTGCTTTGATGACCCATTTAATGATTGCTCTTTTGCTTCAGTCGATAATGACTGGACTTGATAATTGGGGTAATAATTATTAATCACTCGACCATATACTTGTGACCAATCGTAAGCTACTAAAGGATGTAGCTCAGGACTAGCCAAGTGACCCTCTGTGATTTTACCAGAAGGAATATGGAAATAATAAGGAGTCGTTCCCCCAATATCTTGTACAAATGCTCCGTTGGTGATGGTATACATTTCATATTGTTCACTCGGATACTCTAACTCTTCAGGAATAGTAAACATCTCGTCACCAAAACCAAAACTATAGGCTTCTGGTGCATAGCTAGAAGCTAGACTGATGCGAATTAATTGGTCGAGATGTTGATCATCAAGTGCTAAATATTTCACAATGTTTTTTGCAAAATCAGTCCCCTCTAATAGAAAATAGCCCGGTAAGTTCTGATTGATACCGGCTTGATAAGATTCCATAATCGCACTGACTATGAAAAGACGTAATTGATTCAAAGCTTTTTGATCTGCTGAACTTAATTCAGCTAACAACATCTTTTCTAGACCAAAAGAATGTGAAAATATTTCTCTTAAATTGCCAATATGATTCGCGTCTTCTTCAACACTTTGATATTCAATAAGATTCTCATAATAATCATTGTAAAGCTTTGGAATGATCCAATGATAGGAGGTATCAAAATTAGCCGGCCCCATTTGCTGTAAACTAGCAATAGTATATTGGGGAGCATCTAATGAATAGGATTGTACCGTTTCTTGCCACAGTTCCATTGCTTGTCGAACTTCTTGAATATCTACTGCTTCTTCGGCAAAGACTAAATTCTCACCTTGAGCAAAGTAACTTTGATGAGGAGAATGAACCATCCCCATACCACTGAAGCCAGTCACCATCATCAGGCCAAGTCGTAAAATTTTCTTCATTGCTAACACCCTTTCCCTTATTTTTTATTCATAACGATTGAACACTTTTAGTTGATAACAACTTGGTAAGTAGCATTAGCTTTCATTAACTTATGCATGGGACAGCGTTCAAGAGCAACTTCTACGATAGAATCAGCTAAATCTGCTTGAACATGGGGCATAGAGATTTGAACTTTAACCACAAATTGATAGCCGGGATTATCTTGGTGTAGTTCGACCAAGACAGATACTTGAGTCTGGTGTTTAATCCCTCGACGAATTTCTTCTGCTTCTATGGTAGCATTTAGACAAGTTGCTATGGCCATTCCCAGAAGTTGCTCCGGATTACTACCTTCTATTTCACTTAATGGACTGGAAACCTTAACTTCAAAACCTGCTGGATCTTCAACAAAGGTTTTGCCTTGAATACCGTCTCGATTAACTACTTTAGTTTGATAAAGCGTTTTTCCTTCCATCATTTGCAAAAAACCTCCTGTACTCTTTCTGATACTATTGTATAAGCTTTTTTTAGAATATGCTATCTATGTCTCACTAAAAACTAAATCTTTCGCTTTCATTACTTGATAGCTCACACTCTATTTTTTTATAATCATCGAAATAGCTTGCTCTAGTCGTTGATTCTGCTTTTCTGAATCTTTATCACCAGTAGTTAAACATTCTTTTAAATTTTCAACCATGATTATGCCCATAATACGATCCACACTCGAACGAATAGCAGTTAGTTGGGTTACTATATCCATACAGTCTCTGTCCTCTTCTAACATCTTTTGGACCCCTCTTAATTGACCTTCTGCTCGTTTTAAACGATTAAGTAGGTTTTTCTTATTATTATCTTTATGCATGATAAACTCCTCTTATGTATTTGTTCTTAAATTTTAAAACTTGACAAATCTTTTGCATTGATGTTTAATATACCCTACCGGGTATATTAAGTATATAATTTATTGGCTTAAACTACCACTTATTTATAAAAAATCACTTTTATATGTCAAACAGAAAGGAAGATACCATGTTCCCAACGATTTCCATTGAAGAACTTTATCAAAAATCTCAGGAAAAATCGCTTAATATTATTGATGTTCGAGGTGAAGCTGAATTCCAAGAAGGACATATCCCTGGATCTAAAAACATCCCCTTGAATCAGCTCCCAAATGAATATACATCTCTTAATCAAGATAAAGAATACTATTTAGTATGCCACTCGGGTGGACGTTCTAAAAGAGCTAGCCAATTCTTATCTAAAATGGATTATCAAGTGACTAATGTTACACCTGGAGCACCTTCTTGGCCTGGTGAACTAACCACCGACTAAGCAGAAATTATTAAATTATAAAAGCCATCAGATCTAATAAGGCACGGACCCCGAATAGTGAGACAAACATAAAAACACCTCCGTTGAATTCGTATGAAATGAATTTAATGGAGGTGTTTGATTAGGGTTAATCACCTAGCTTACTCTGCAGAAACAAAATCGAAATGTATTGAATTGAAACGTCATCAAGCAGCGATGGATGTCCTAAAAAAACACAAAGAGTTGAAGAGGAGTGGGTACCAAAAGTGGTCGTCGAAACGGTTGAAAGTTTAAAAGCGCATGATTCGGTGAGTTTAATCCTCTCCTGCTTAGGGATCCGCTCGATCTACTTATTATCGTTAGAAAGTTCGTATAAATGCTAACCTAGAAAATGAAGGGAAAATTAAAATTGGACAATTATGTAAGAAACAGCCTTTCACCTATGGTTACCGTAAAATCACCCATTTAATCAACTTAGAAACAGAAAAAACTGTTAATCATAAGCGAGTTCAACAAAAATTAAGCTAGGTGTCACCGGTTCAATACCGACAACAAGCAGCCTAACAAAGGTGTTTTTTATTCTGTCCCATTTATGGGGTACAGTGCCACAACAGATCATGATGGCTTTTTGTGCTAATTATTTGACTGAAGTATCCTCATGTTCTAACCAAAGCGGCGCAAAATAATCAATAAAGATAGCGCCTAATGGAGCTGTTATTAAAATAGATACAGTGGCGGCTATTAAAATTAAAGAACCACTAGCAATACCAGCCATTAATGGGAGTCCACCGAGGGAAGCTTGAACCGTAGCTTTTGGTAAATAAGCTCCCATAATAAAATAACGCTCTTTCTTTGCAAATGGTGTCTTTAAAATGGATAAAGCAACCCCCAACATACGGAAAATAAGGCCTATTACAATAATGATTACTATCGGCCAGCCCGCTTCTAAGGCTAAACTCGGATTGACAATCACTCCTAGGAAGACAAAGAGGAAAATTTCAGCAAACTGCCAAATTTTTTGATACGAGGCTGTTAAAGTGACAGCCCTTTGCGGCGCTTTCTTTTGCACAATTAGGAAAATCACTAAAACAGCAAGCACACCTGAATAAGGCAGGATGTCAGTTAATAAGCTCTCTAAACCAAGAACTAAAAAAGAAATAGCTAAAGAGACAATTAAAGCTTGTTGCCCTTCCCACTGATAGCGGTTTAAGAAATAACTTAAGCTATGCCCCACTAAAAACCCCAAAAATATTCCTGTGACTACTGAAATAGGTGCAGATAATACCGTTGATGCTGAAACACCTTGACCTTGAGCTAATTGCATAAAGGCTGCAAATAATACAAAAATTAAAATATCATCTGCTGTCCCGCCTGCTAAAATCATTTGAGGAATGGCCTGTTTAGTTCCTAATCCTCGGTCAATTAACCCCACCATTCTCGGTACTAATACCGCAGGTGATACAGCCGCCAGTACACTAGCTAATAAAAATGAATCAACATAAGATATGTTTAAAAGATAAGGTCCAATCAAACCAATAGCTAAAATTTCACAAATTGCAGGTAAAAAACACATTAAAATAGCTGGTCTTCCTACTTTAATTAAATCCGAAAATTTTAAAGTTAGTCCAGCTCTAATCAAAATAATCATCAAAGCAATTTGACGAATTTCTCCCGCCAAATGTGTTAATTCACCAGATAATAAATTGAAAACATTTGGACCTAAACAAATACCTAATACCAAATAGGCTAACAGTTTTGGTAAGTTAATTTTTTCGAATAGTTTTCCAAACAACCACCCCAATATCAAGACAAGCCCTAAACTCCACAACATTGCTTTTCCTCCTTTAAAATACAAAAACTTCTGTATGCCAAAAAAGCATACAGAAGTCATCAGCTAATTAGCGGTTTATCTACCTTGCTGAAGGTAAATAGGAAGTACTTCATTTCCTTTAAATCTTAGTTTACCCTATTCTATTTTGTTAGGCAAGCTAAACTTTTAAGAAAAGCAATAATTTTAAAAGGGTAATTTTATTTGCCAAATTCCTAGTTCGTGCTATAATTTTTATAGTATCGTTTTACGATGGATACTGGTTCGTTCATTTCGATCAGTAGGGTTTATCTGATGCTTATATCGTCGATAAAGAGCCTAGTTGAAACCTGATGTAGAGTCTGCAAAGGCTAAAAAGATTACTAGAAGCTCAGAGTTTTACCAAAAGAAAAATTAGCAAACAAAAAAAGCATCCATACCATCTTAAGATTGCCGTACGAGGTTAGCCTACGACACAAGCAGTCTTTTTTTGTGTCCTAATGAGACTTCGTGTAATAAAAATTAGGAGTGTAAATATGCTTAAGCGCTTTTTGAGTCGCTTTTTATTAAGTAAAAAAGAAATATTGGTTATTGCATTAGGAGCCTTTATCATGGCTTTTGGCTTGGTGAACATTCATATACCCGCTAAAATTACAGAAGGGGGTGTCATTGGTTTAGTTCTCTTCTGCTATCATTTCTTTGGCTGGGAGCCATCTAAATTAAGTTTTTTAGCAGATATTAGCTGCTACCTTATTGGCTTATCCTTATTAGGTAAAGATTTTATTCGCCGTGCCATTCACGCATCCTTTCTATTTGCTGTTTTCTATCGCCTTTGTCTTTGGGTTGGGCCCGTTTTTCCGAGCCTTTATAACCAACCTCTCTTAGCAGCAATTCTTGGTGGAATTGCAATCGGCGTAGGATGTGGTTTATGTATCAGTCAAGGTTGTGCCGCAGGGGGCGATGATGCTTTGGCAATGGTTATTTCTGAGAGGGCCTACGTATCAATTACAAAAGCCTATTTGTTAACAGATGGCGTGGTTTTATTACTTTCACTGCTATATATTGCTCCACAACACCTGATCTTTTCTTTTATTACCACTTTAGTTTCATCAACAATTATTGGTCAATTCGAACTACATTTTCCTAGCTTTGAATTACCAAAAGCTTCATCCGTTGCTAAAGCCCAATAAAGGAGTGTGCCTATGACTTTAATTATTTTCTCCCCCAGTAAAGAGATGGATACAGTAGCCGGTAATGATTTAATTCCTCAATCAGATCCCGTCCAAGCCATTATTAAAGAGCTTGCCTTAAAAGATACGACTGAGTTAGAAAAACTCTTTAAATGCTCAGCTGAGCTTGCTCAAGATATCTATCATCGTTATCAAGTCATTAATGAAAAAACAGCTCGTCAGGCTTATCAAGTCTATCAAGGTCTAGCCTTTCGGCAAATCGAATGGGATAAAATTGACTTGAACTATGCCATTGACCATCTGAAAATTCTGTCTGCTTTATATGGGCCAATCTCTCCCATTCAACCAATCAATCCCTACCGTTTAGACTTTAATACCTCGCTAAAAATCAAAAATCAAAGCTTAAAAAGCTTGTGGAAACCTCTTTACAATAATGTGTTCGAAGAACAAACCGTCATTAATCTCGCTTCTAATGAGTTTGCTTCTTTACTAGACCCTAAAAAAATGCAACTCATCCAGATTAACTTCTATAAAGATATAGAATTAGGTAAAAAGGCACCTTCAGCCACCAGTAAAAAATTGAGAGGAGCTCTACTCAACTATTTACTACAAACAAAATCTTTAGATTTAAATACCTTTAAAGCATTTAAGGCCTTTGAATATAGCTATGCCAATGGTGATTTCGAAAACAAAGAAATTAACTACTGTCTCAATTAGTAAAATATTCAAAATCTAAAACCCTCTTAAAACAACATGATAAGGTGTTTAAGAGGGTTCTTATTTAAATCAATTTCATTTATCTGCTGGAAACTCTACAGATTTTACCTACATTTTAAACTATATTCTATAAAATCTTAGTTAAGAATAAATTTTGATTAAAATATCGTATTAATTATCTCCAGTAGATAGATAAAAAATTTCTTCAAATTTCTTATCGAGTGCTAAACATAGTAAATAGGCCAATTTTGCAGTTGGGTTATACTGACCTGTTTCTATTGAGGAAATAGTATTTCGAGATACTCCAACCATTTTTGCCAATTCTTCTTGGGTTAGTTTTAATTCTTTTCGTAAACCTTTTAGATTATTCTTTAGTTTTAACTTTTCATCCATAATAAAGATCCTTTAAAAAAAACACTATTGCAACTAATCCCACTGTAAACAATAGGATAAACAAAAATAAATATTTTATTTCTTTCCTTGCAAAGTATTTATATAATTCTCCTACCCCAATTGAAAGACACAGCATGGCAAGAATATCCAAAAAAGGGAGATTCTGCGATTCTTTAATAGCGGAAATAAATGCAGCGATACCAATTAATGCCCTCGAAATCCAAACGCTCGATTTATCATTAACAAAAATCTCTCCCTCATCTTTTTTTTCCTTTTGAGCCAGCTTTAAAAAATCATCTTTTTCCAAGTTTATCTCCCCTTTGCCATGTTTACTTTTCTTAAATTGTATATTTGCAAAGTTAACTTGTCAAGATAAAAATTTATTATCTTCAATAATTACGAAAAAACTATGAATTGATTGGCTCAAACATCTCCTTCGCATAAATCCTCTGACTTAGAAAGCTTTTATGAGAATAAAGCTTTTAACTACGCTTATATGAAAGGTAATTTCCAAAAGAAACAAATCAACTATTGCTTAATGAAATAAAATCATTATAAAAATCCCTTCTAACTACCTAGTACAGAGGTGTTTTAGAAGGGATATTAATTTAAATCAATTTCATCTGTTCTTCAGGAAATTCTACCGACTGTGCAAATTTAATATCATTGTATAAGTGACATGCCACAAAGTGACCCGGTTCAACTTCTCTGAGTTCAACTGGAGTTGTCTTACAAATCTCCATACAGTGTTTACATCTACCAGCAAAACGACAACCCTCTGGAGGGTTCACCGGACTTGGTACATCTCCTTCTAAGAAAATCCGCTCTCGTTTAACTCCAACTTTTGGAATCGGAATAGCTGAAAGTAAAGCTCTCGTATAAGGATGTAATGGATTTTCAAAAATCCGATCATAAGTACCTAATTCCACGATCTGACCAAGATACATAACAGCTATCCGGTCAGAAATATGCCGAACAACTGATAAGTCATGTGAAATAAAGAGATAAGTCAGACCAAATTCCTCTTGCAGTTGATCCATCAAGTTTAAGATTTGAGCCTGAATGGAAACATCCAAGGCAGAAACCGGTTCATCTAAAACAAGAAACTTCGGTTGAAGAATAAGTGCCCTAGCAATACCAATTCTTTGACGCCGTCCGCCATCTAATTCATGTGGGAATGAACCAGCTAACCGTCTAGCTAGACCTACCGTCTCCATCATTTTATACACTTTTTGCTCTAATTCAGCCTGGTTTCTTGTCAATTTATTAACACGTAAGGGCTCAGCTATTAAGTCAAAAGTGGACATCCTTGGATTAAGAGAAGAGTAAGGGTCTTGAAAAACTATTTGCATCTCTTGACGCATCAAGCGCATTTCTTTCAAGCCCTTGTATTCCATAATGTTCTTACCTTCAAGGTAAATCTCACCGGCCGTTGGTTCATGTAAACGAATAATGGCACGTCCTGCCGTAGACTTTCCACAACCAGACTCACCCACTAGACCCAAAGTCTCACCTTTTTTAATATCAAAACTAATATTATCAACCGCTTTTAAATCACCGGCTTTAGTGGGGAAATATTTTTTAAGATTACGCACACTAATCAATGCTTCTTGATTATTGTTAGTCAAGGTTTTCTCCCCCTTCCTGGTTATATAAATGACAAGCTACATAGTGACCAGGTTTTACTTCACGATATTCTGGAAATTTATACTTACAAATTTCCATGCAATGTTTACATCTTGGATGGAAGCGACAGCCTGACGGTAAATCCGAAGGGTCCGGTGTTGAGCCAGAAATGACTTTTAATTTATCCACATCTTCATCGGCACTTGGAATGGAATCAAACAAACCTCGCGTATAAGGATGCAGTGGTTCTTCATATAAACTCTCAACAGAAGCATGTTCCACAATCGTACCGGCATAAATAACCGATACATAGTCGCAAATTTCAGCGACTACACCTAAATCGTGAGTGATTAAAATCATTGATGTATCGTATTTATCTTTTAAATCTTTCATTAATTCTAATACTTGTGCTTGAATGGTTACATCGAGAGCCGTTGTCGGTTCATCGGCAATAATTAATTCCGGATTACATGCAAGAGCCATCGCAATAACCACCCGCTGCTTCATACCACCAGAGAATTGATGTGGATAGTCATTCAATCTTTCTTTACGGATTCCAACTAACTCTAACATTTCTTCTGCTTTTGCAACGGTTTCTTCTTTAGTAAGATCTTGATGGAGTTCGATAACTTCCTTAATTTGATCTCCAACGGTCATTATCGGATTTAATGAAGTCATTGGATCTTGGAAAATCATCGAAATTTTATTGCCTCGGATATTGAACATATCCTTTTCTTTAACATTCATTAAGTCTTGATCTTCAAGTAAGATTTCACCTGAGGTAATCTTACCAGGAGGATCTTGAATTAATTGCATAATAGCTAAAGCCGTTGTTGTTTTTCCTGCACCAGTTTCTCCAACTAACCCCAAGGTCTCTTTCTTACCGATTGACAGATTCAAATTATTAACTGCGTATACAGTTCCTGAATCTGTCTCATATTGTACACTAACATTTCGTAAGTCTAATAATTCCACCATAATCTTTCCCCCTAGCGCTTCAGCTTAGGATCGAGTGCATCACGCAGACCATCCCCTAAGACATTTAATGCAAAAATCGTTGTAACAATAGCCAGTCCTGGGAAGAGGGTCATATGTACAGCATCTCGAATGTAAGAACGACCACCTGATAACATAGCTCCCCACTCTGGTGTTGGTGGCTCTAATCCTAAACCGATAAAACTTAAACCAGCAGCATTAATAATTGCATAGGCAACCCCGAGGGTCGCTTGAACAATAATCGGTGCCATACAGTTTGGAATGATATGTTTTAAGATAATTCTAAAATCACTCGAACCATTTGCTTTAGCTGCTTCCACAAATTCCATATCACGAATAGAAAGCACAGAGGAGCGTACTAAACGCGCATAACCGGGAATAGCTGCAATCCCCACAGCAATCATAAGGTTTGCCAATCCGGGCCCTAAAGCTGCCATAATAGCAATCGCTAATAGAATATCTGGTATCGATTGTAGAATATCAATAAAGCGCATAAGCATATTATCTACTCGACCACCATAATAACCTGTAACTGCTCCAATCGCTACACCAATAATCAGTGAAATCGATACCGAAATAAATCCAACTTTTAGGGAAATTCTTGATCCATAAATAACCCTAGAAAAAATATCACGACCCAAATCATCTGTTCCAAATAGATGTTCTGAACTTGGTGGTGCAAATTGATTTTGTAGGTTTTGTTCAGCAAAACCATAAGGAGCAATCTGATCTGCAAAAATAGCCACTAATACCAAAAGTCCAATAATAAAGAGACCCACCATTGCCAATTTATTACGTTTCATACGAATCCAAATGTCTTGCAGACCACGGAAGCGACCACGCTTATGTTCTTGCTCTTTCAGATAATGGTCCTTTACAACTGAATGCTCTTCTTCCATTCCGCTAACTATCGGATTACGGTCTAATTCAGCTACTTCATCTTTTTCAGAGTTTAATTTAGGATTTTCCATGTTGATACCCCCTTACACATATTTTGTCTTAATTCGTGGGTCAACATAGGTATATAGGATATCCACAATTAAGTTAACAATACTAAAGGTTACCGCCACAAAGAGAACACATCCCAGAACCATCGGCATATCACGCATCTTGATGGAGTCAACCATCAAACGACCAATACCAGGAATTGAGAAGATTACCTCTGTCATTAAGGCTCCCCCCATAAGCTGACCAAACTGAGTACCGACAATTGTAATGATTGGAATCAAGGCGTTTCCAAGCGCATGCTTCCAAACGACAACATTTTGCCGCTGACCCTTGGCTTTTGCTGTTTGAATATAGTCTTGTCGAATAACTTCCAGCATTGAAGATCGAGTCATCCGCGTAATAACCGAAACGGACTGGGATCCCAAGGCAACAGCAGGAAGAACCATCTGAGATGGCATTGAAAATCCTGATGATGGGAACCAGCCTAGTCTAACAGAGAATAACATAATAAGTAAAAGTCCTAACCAGAATACTGGCATTGAAATACCAATTAAAGCAAAAACCATAGCGATATTATCAAAAATAGAATACTGTTTAATCGCACAGATAATTCCAATTGGAATACCTAATAGAACAGCAAAAGAAATGGAAAGAAATGCTAATTTTATTGTAGCACCTGCTCGGTTAAAAATCTCAGCTGCAACTGAAGACTTAGTAATATAGGAAGTTCCTAAATCTAATTTAGTAAATACATTCTTAATGTAACGACCAAATTGTACTAAGAACGGATCTTCTAATCCCATTTCTAGTCTTAAAGCCTTAACTGCTGCCTCAGAAGCAGAAGGTCCTAAAGCATTTCGTGCAGGATCTCCTGGAGTGATATAAAGCAAAGCAAATACAATAAAAGAGACGCCTAAAATGACAGGAATTAAATACAGTAGCCTTTTTAATATATATTTTAGCATGTTTTAACGCACCCTCTTCTTTAGATAGAGGAGATGTTTCCATCTCCTCTAGAATACAATGAACTATTTTTCTCCCTTAGTTACCGGCGCTAATTGATACCATCCAAATGGAGAAAGTTTAATATTTTTAACATCTTTTTGAGCACCCACTGTCAATTCTTTATTGTGCTCTGGAATCCAAGCTGTGATATCCATTAAATGTTCTTGTGCTTGACGGTAAAGGTCTGCACGCTCCTCATCATCTTGAGAGAAACGGGCTTCTTCTAACATCTTATCTAACTCATCATCTTCAAGATAGATGTAGTTACCACCTTCACCTTTAGCTGAAGAGTGGAAGCATGGATATAAGAAAGTATCTGGGTCTGGAGAATCTGCTGTCCATGCAATTTCAAACATATCGTGTTTACCATTCTTAATTAACTCGTTAAATGCTGACCATTCTAATACGTTTATTGAAACATCAATACCTACTTCTGATAATTGTTCCTTCATAGCAGTTGCCATATCAATCCGGTCTTTGTTTTCATTAGTTGAAATAGAAGTTTCAAAGCCATCTGGGAAACCAGCTTCTTCTAGTAATTCTTTCGCTTTTTCAACGTCGCGTGCACGTGGCTCATATTCATCAGAGATAGAATAAGCTAACGTAGGTGACATTACACCTGTAGCTGTTTGACCTAATCCTTTAAATACAGCTTTAACGATCGAATCAATGTCAATTGCATAAGAAATCGCTTCACGAACTTTTGGATCATTAAATGGTTCTTTAGCAATATTAAATCCTAAATAAGTTGTCCCATAGTCAAAAGATTTCAATAATTGTAATTTATCATTGTTTTCAACCTTCTCAAGATCAATTGCTGAGATGTCATAAGCAATATCTACCCCACCAGATTCCAACTCAATCACACGGTTACTTGGTTCAGGGATTACACGGAAAATTAAATTCTTGTATTCAGTTTTTTCCCCATGGTAATCATCAAAACGTTCCATTTCAACAGAATCTGCCTTGGTCCACTTAACAAATTTCACAGCGTTAGTTCCTACAGGATTACGTGCGTAATCATTACCTGCTTCGTTTACTGCTTTTTCATTTACGATATATGCACCTGGGTGGCATAAAGCAGCTAAAATACCAGAAAACGGCTCAGTTTGTTTAAATTCTACTGTATAGTCATCAGTAGCTTTTACAGAGTCAATATCGATTGTTTCGAATAAGTGCTTCACGTTTGGTGCTTCAATCGCACGTTTTAGAGAAAAAACAACGTCAGATGCCTTTAATTCTTCTCCGTTATGGAATTTGATTCCTTGTTTTAATTTAAAAACGTATGTTGTTTCATCAGGTTGATCAAAACTTTCAGCCAAGCTAGGTTCTGCCTTACCCTCATCATTGATTTTAACTAATCCCTCATATATTTGAGTCATAACATGACTGGACTGGTTATCATTGGTGGCAATCGGATCGAGTGAAATTGCATCCCCAGATACAGCAACTGTTAAAGTTTCTCCACTTCCTCCACCAGAACAGCCTACTAATAAAAATACGCCCATTAACAATAACGTAAATAATCCTAATTTTCTTTTCATCATAATTGCTCCTTTATTTATTTGAAAAATCAACTCTCTTAAAAGTGAAATTTTTCACAAAGACCAGATAACAATAACTTACCCATTATCCTCCTTCCATAAATATTCATTCCGTTGCAAGCGGATTCATATTTTCAGTCTACCTTTTACCTGTTTGTTTGTCAACGCTTTCTTTATTGACATACAGCTATCTTTTAAAATTTTTATTTTGCTCTAAAATATAATATGAGTAACTATCAAAAAATTTATTGATTTATTTAGTGAAATTTTTTAGTTAATTTTTGGTTAATATTTTATTTATATTGTGAATAAATAAATATGAACGACCTTCATTTTTTTGTTGAGCATATTATTCATTTAAATAGTTTCTTTTCTTTGATTTTCTTCACAATCTTTATTGGATAAGAACGACTTTATTTCAATGAATTAAGTAATTATAGATTGTGCATTCTCTAGATCAAAAAATTCAATAAAAAAATACTGGATCTAAGTCCAGCATTTTTTTATCACTTTATTGAAATGTTAATTTGAAAATAAATTATTAAAAATTTTATTAGGCAAATGCTTTAATTTCTTTAGACAGTAAAGTCTAAGCTTTGGGAACGGTCGACAAAAATAACACTGACTAAAGTTCCAAGGACGAGAGTTGGAATCCATGCAAAGCCAATTTTTACTAGGGGCATATCTACAAGCCACTTCCACTCGATGACTTTAGCGTTCAATAGAACAGAAAAAAAGCTAACTAATAAGACGAACAGTAGAGGTAATAAAAATTGCATTCTGTTAAGTGGTCGCACTTTATGTAAGATGACAAGAAAAATAAGAGACATAGTGACAGGATAAATTATCTCTAAAACAGGACCACTAGTCGCTATAATTTGATCCAATCCTTGATTGGCCATTAACCATGACACAGCAGTCATTATGATAACATGATTTTGATAGGAAATCTTAGGGTATAGATCATGAAAAAACTGACTAATTGCTGCTACTAGGCCACAAGCGGTGGTTAAACAAGCTAAAAAGACAATAATTCCTAACAAAGCAACACCGGATTGCCCCATAGCATTATTTGCTATAGTCTGTAATAGAAAAGTTCCAAGATTTTGACCTTCAGGCAGAGCCCCTGTTAGACTAATATGATTACCAACCCATGCTAGACCAAAGTAGAAAAGTCCCAATAAGCTTGCTGCAATTAATGAAGCCTTGCTTCCTTCTTTTAATAGTGTTTTTTGATCAAAGACACCTTTTGTTTCAAAAGCACTTTTAACAACAATAGCAAAGGCTAATGTGGCAAGTGTGTCCATAGTAGCATAACCCTTAACAAAACCTTCAGCCAAAGGATTGTTTTGATATGCTATTTTCATCGGAGCAGAAGGTTCATTTGTTCGATAAAGGAAATAGGATCTTACTAGAAAAATGACTAAGGAAATTAACAAAGCTGGCGTCAGCCACTTGCCAATCGCATCAACTATCGAATTCTTATTTAATGAAATCCACAAAACAAGGCCAAAAAAGACGAAGGTAAATAGGGCTAAAGTAATCCCATTAGCGTTAGATATATATGGAAGAGCGGACATCTCATAAGTAGTTGTGGCCGTCCGCGGAATAGCAAACAAGGGCCCTATGATTAAATAGTTACAAGTTAATAAAACAATCGCAAAGACAGAGTTAATTTTACTCAAAGCATTAAAATAACCGCCTTTTAAACTTGAGCCAACAATCATCGACAATAATGGCAACCCGACGCCGGTAATGATGAAACCTAAAATAGCTGGTAATAAACTCTGACCTGCTTCGTGGCCGAGAGCAACTGGAAAGATTAAGTTACCTGCTCCAAAAAACATGGCAAATAACATAAAACCAATAGCTAATAGATCTTTCTTCTTCATACTAATCCCTCCAGAAAATAAAGTAGATTTATTTTATTAAAATTGCATGAGGATTTCAAGAGGAATTTCTAATAAAAATTAAGTAAACGAATTCATTTATACAATCAAAAAAGCTGGCCATTAGCCAGCTTTTACTTTTTCTATTATTCTGCTTCTTCTGAAGAATCATCTTGATCATCAGATGCTTCTTCATTCTGATCGTCTTCATCGTCTTCATTGTCTTCATTGTCTTTAGAATCAAAAGCTGGTTCTAAGTGTCCTTCTTCCGCTAATTTATCGACAAATTCACGTACTTCAGGAGATGAGAAAGCTTTTTGTAATGCCTTAGCTGCTTCACTATCTTTATTTCCTTCACGAACTGAAAGAATAATAGCAAAAGTATTTTCATCATCTTTTTCTAAGAACAAAGCATCTTCAGGTTTTAAATCAATTGAAGCAATATAAGTTGGGTAGTTGAAAACTAATTCAACGCCATCCTCATAAGCACCTGTTAAGTTTAATAAGTCAATACTTGTAAACTCGAAGTTATAAGGATTTTCAGTAATGTCATCTACTGTCGGGAAAAGGCCTGCTTCATCATCTAATTCAATTAAGTCATTTTGTTCAAGGACGAATAATGCACGTGCCTCATTTGTTGGATCTGAAGGAATAGCCACTTCTGCGCCCTCTTCGATATCTTCCATTGACTCATAAACAGGTGAATAGAACCCAACAACAGCGTTATATACTGGTTGAATGGCTACTAAATCTGCTTCACGCTCTTCATTGAACATTTCCATAAATGGAAGGTGTTGTGCAAAACTTCCAAAAGCTTCGTCATTAAACACTGCTTCATTGTATTGAATATTATCAGAAACCTCTACTAATTCAATAGAGTAAGGCTCTTCAATTACATCCGCTGCAATTTCAACGATATCAGTCATCGGTGGCATATGAGAAGCAATCTTTAATACATTATCTTCTTGTGCCGAAACGGATAGTAGACCGCTTAAAGCTAGTGACACTGATGCAAAAGTAACAAAGCTCTTAAATAAATTTTTATTAAACATCTAATTCCTCCTATTATCTCTTATCTAACTTACGCGCAATTTTTAAACCTAACCATTGTAGAATTTGAACAATGATTATGATTAGAATAATCGCAAAATACATGATATCCGTTTCATACCTCTGGTAACCATATCGGATAGCAAAATCTCCTATCCCACCGCCGCCAACTACCCCCATAATGGTCGAATAAGATAGAAAGGATACAAAAGCAGTGGTAAATCCAATAATTAAAGATGACCGTGCTTCAACAAATAGAAATTGAGTGACTAACTCCCAAGTATTCGCTCCAAGGGAATCAGCTAATTCCACCACGCCTTTAGGAATGTCATGCAAAGACTGTTCCACGAAGCGAGCATAAAGGGCAATGGCAATCAACATCATCGGAAAGGATGCTGCAATCGGATCGCCAGTTGCTCGCCCATAAACCATTCGAATAAGGGGTTGCATTGCGACAACAAGTAACAAAAAAGGAAAAGAACGAACAATATTTACAAATAGGTTTAAGCTAGAATTCAAAAAATAATCCTTTCTTGCTTTACCCATTCGCTGACCCGGACTAGTCAAAAATAAAAGAGTACCTAAAGGAAGACCTAACAAAATAGCTGCTGCTGAGGAGAAAAAAAGCATAATACTTGTTTCTTGAAGACTTTCCCATAATTTTGGCCAATATTCAATGACGCGCACTATTATTTCTTCCAACATCTTAGCTTAGGACCTCCTTCACTTTATCATAATAACTTCCTACTAGTTCTTGGTCACGGTCGGTCAAATTATCAACTATATCTAGTAAACCACCTTTTTCCATAATTGCCACTCTGTCGCAAAGTTGCCTTACAAAACCCAATTCATGGGTCACCACTATAATTGTCATGTCGAATTGTTGATGTGCTGCTTTTAATATTTGAACAATTTCATTCGTTCGCATGACATCCAAAGCAGAGGTCGGCTCATCACAAAGCAAAATTTTTGGTTTAGTAATTAACGCTCTTGCAATACCAACTCTTTGTTTTTGCCCCCCCGACAACTGACCAGGATATTGATCTTTTTTATCAGCTAGACCAACAAAATCAAGAACAGAATCAAGAGACAGGGCATTTGAATATTTAAACAATTTAAGGGGTAAGGTGATATTTTCACCAACTGTTTTATTATTCAATAAATTAAAATGCTGAAAAATCATACCTACAGACTTACGATGGAGTCGCAGTTCTTCCTTGCTGAGTTGCAATAGATCTTGTCCATCAATTAATACCTTTCCTTTATCTGGTTTTTCTAAAAGATTAATAAACCTTAAAAGAGTCGATTTTCCAGCACCACTTTCTCCTACCAAACCAAAAATTTCCTTATTTTGGATCGTTAGGGAAACACCATCAACCGCTTTAACTTGTTTATTATTCAAATAGTAATGTTTAGCAACATCAAATAATTCGATCACAACCAATCACCACCTTTCTGCCACAAGTCATAAGAGCATTATAACATAACTTTTTGATATTTCACATTAAATGAAGATTAAAAGGTATTGTGAAAATATAAATTGAAACGTTAGTATAAATGCTTTTATTTAACTTTTTATTGTGATTGGTTTAAATTTAATTTAAAAATGTGCACAAAAAAAGTAGTGGAGAAATATTCACTACTTTAAATATAAACTTATTATCTATATAGCTTACGATCGAATAAACGAGGGGCTGCTTGATAGACTAGGATTAGAATGATTGCCGAAGCAAAAGATGTTAATAAGGCACTCGCTCCATTCATGATAAATGAGAAGACTAAGGGTGACATCCCTTCAGGTGCATAAGATCCCCAATAAATATAGCCAGCGACAAAGTGCCAGAAGAAACGTGCAAATGTTCCAATGAAAGTTGCTAAAATTAAAGGCCAAGCTTTATTTTCAGACTGATAAAAACGCTCAGACATTAAGCCCGCAAAACCACCAAAAGCAAAAGCAAGGAGGTATTCAATTAATACCTGACTAACGCTTAAAAAATATACATTCCCTAGGGGGAAATGTAGCAAACCCCATAGAAAGCCGCAAAACAGCCCCCATTTAAATCCTCGTTTTAAGGATAAAATTGTCAATGGTACCATGCCTAAAGAAATCGTTAATGAAGCACCGAAATTTGTCGGTAATAAAGACAGGACCACTGCGATAGCAGCAAAAATAGCTGCTTCTACTAGAAGTAAAACATTTTTATTCTTTCCCATAAAAAAACTCCTTACATTTTTGCAAAGTAAAGAGAAAAGGCATAAAGTCCCTATTTCAAAGTAATTCCTACGCACGTTTGACCGTGATCAGGTTCAAGGGTCTGGAACAAGTCCACTCTCAGCTTCAAGGCTCCCCTTTACTTTACGATTATTTAACTGCCATTATTTTAGCATTCAAATGTTTGCTTGTAAATTAATTCTTTTCAATTTTCATTTTAAAAAAGCTAATATTTCTTGACCGTTTTTGAAATATAAATTGATGATTGCTTCTAATAATCTATCACTTAACGTCTTAAATCGATTCGCTCACTGATAAAATAGATAATTATTCCTCCAACCAATAGAGATAAGCCTTCACTAACCATCATACTTACAAGTCGGGTTATAAAAGTTTCCCAAGGAGCTCCTAAAAAAACAACTAACAAGGCAATATTAACCATCGATATAGTCATGGATAGGCCAATAATTAAATATTTGAAAAACAGCGACTTATTAATTTCATCTTTCTTACTATCAATTAAAGGAAATAGTTTTTCAATGATAAAGCAAGCTAAATGTAAAAAAATAAAGCTAGTGAGCGAGCCAATGATCATATCCCAAATACCGTAAGAAAAATAATTGACAATAAAAACGCCTAAAGTAACTCCTAAAATATAACGTTTATTATAAAGGGCTAAAAAATTCAATCCCTCACTGATACGAATTCCCAATCCAAAGGAAAGAGGGGAAATTATCAAAGTCAACACAATGTAGCAAGCAGCAACTAATGCTATTCGCGTTAAATCATTAGTAGTATATTTTTTTTTCATATTAGTCTCCTTTATAGAGCAGGCTCTAGTAATTACTATGACCAAAGGACTGAGGGTGGCTTGATCCACCGAAGAATCATAGTGTTCATAAAGAACAGACCGTAGTATATCATAAGTAGATTGCACAAGTAAAGACTCAGATTCCTAATAAAAAAGCCAAGAATCGGTCTATTTTCGACTAATTCTTGGATAAATTATTAGTAGTTTCTACTCAGCGATAATATCTCTTAACTTATCTTTTGCTCGTCTCAAAGCATTTTTGACTCGATTTTTATCAATACCTAAATACTCAGCAATTTCTCTTGGTTTCATTGATAAATCACTATAACAGAAGATAATCTGTCTTTCAAAAAGACTTAGCTTAGCAAGATAACGTTCTTTTTCTTCATTGACAATAACTTGTAATTCGGGAGTAGTTGCTAATTGATAGTCATAGCTTAAGCTCTTATGACTAATACTATCACCAATTTCAAGCTGATCGCGTTCAGCGTCCATTCCAAAGCGAATGGTTTGAGCTTCTTTGGAATTGCGACGGAGTAAATTAATCAGGTAATTATACAATGATCTTTGAAAATAAGGGGCAAAATAACCACCATAAGCAGGATCATAATGTTGAATTACCCGATACATCAGGATAACTCCTTCTTGAATAATGTCTTCTGGTTCATAGCCATCCACTGGCATTTGATAAGCAAATTTTTTTAAGAGGGGAATAAAACGTTCAACTAGTAACATAAATGAAAACTCATCAGCGATATTTTCTTTCAAGCGCATAATCAACATTTCATTGGTCAAATGGTCAAACTCGTTCATTTCATCTCTCCATTATTCATTCTTGTCATCATCTAAGCGAAATCTTAGATCATCTAATAGCTTCAATTGGTCAAGCTTCCAAGGGCTCCGCCGCCTGATTAACTGTGAATAGTGGTCTTCAACTGTTTGTCGAACTTGTCTTTTATTAAATTGTAACTGCATATAAAGCTCATTAGCAGACATTCGCATGGCACCTTTTTGAAAAATTAGCCATTGCTCTGCCATATCGCTTGTCGCAACTACCACACGATTAAGAGGAGAAATCCAATGAGCTACTTCTCTTTCAATATAGGAATCAGCTGTTTCCCCTTCTTGTGTAAAAACAACTTCGACTTGATAGTGTTCATAAATTTGTGTTATTCCGGGAACAAATTGTGCATCAAAGACAACGATAATTTTGAGGTCTCGGTATTTTCGATATTCTGAAAGCTCAAATAATAATTGATCGCGCGCTTGATTTAACTGGTCCATTTTTTTAAGTTGGGTAAGTTCTGGCCATGCACCAATCATGTTATAACCGTCAACAAATAAAATTTCCTGACGTTTATATCGCATGATAATCCCTACTTTCCAATACGGTGGCGTGCTACTTCATACATCAAGACTGCACTTGCAACAGATGCATTCAGACTTTGCACATGCCCAACCATCGGAATAGTAACGATTCCATCTGCTGATTTTTTTACAAGTTCAGAAACCCCTTGACCTTCATTACCAATTACTAATGCAATTGGTCCATGTGAATCCCACTGACGCATATCTTCTCCAGCCATATCCGTCGCAAAGATCCATATTCCCTTTTCTTTTAACTGATCCATAACCTGTTTAATGTTAGCTACTCGGATCACTGGAACATGTTCAATGGCTCCAGTAGATATTTTTGCAACTACATTGGTTAATCCAACTGAACGTCTTTTAGGGATAATCACCCCATGAACGCCTGTAGCGTCTGCCGTTCTTAGAATAGAGCCCAAGTTATGTGGATCGACAATCCCATCTAAAATAAGAATAAAAGGATCCTCTCCTCTTGAAGCTGCTAACTGAAGAGCATCTTCTAGTTCAGCGTAATCAAAAGGAGGAATAGTTAGAACAACACCTTGATGATTTTCACCATCAACCATTTCATCTAGCTTCGACTTTGGCACTTCCTGGAATACAATTCCTTTAATTTTAGCCATTTTTATTATACTAGATATTACTTCTCCTGCAATCCCTATTTGAATAAATAATTTATTAACTTGCTTTTTTGTTTCTAAATAAGCTTGAACAGCATGTTTACCGTAGATCGATTCACTATTTTCAAAAGCTTTTGAGTCTACCAAAGGCTCTTTGAAAGAATTTATATTGGAGCGTTTTTTCTTATGAAAATCCGCTGTATGATTTTTCTTTCTCATTATTAGGCTCCTTCTTCATTAATATATTGAATCGCTAGTTCAATTAAATGATAGCAACGCTCTTCTTGTCCACTTAATTTAAGCCAACCCAATAATGCCTCAAATCCGCTAGCTTGACGGTAATCACCGATCGAAGCATTTTTAGCTTTTGTATTGGCCTTATGATTGCGCCCACGTTTATAGATTTGAATTTCTTCAGCTGTTAAGAAATCATCTTGCTGAATCCAATGATGCATCACTTTCGCTTGCCCCTTAGCCGAAACATATTTGATGGCGGCTTTGTGCAATTTATTGGGATGCGTTTTTCCTAATTCAATCACATGCTTGCGTATCTCTACTTCAAAAACAGCATCTCCTACATAGGCTAAGGCTGCGCCATTTAGCAAAGAATACTTATCTGGTGTATTTTCATTTGTCACTTTTATCCTCTTTTCCACCTTGTTCCTTGCGGAGTATCATCTAATAAAATATTTTGCTCTTTCAACCAATCACGAATTTCATCCGCTCTTTGAAAGTTTTTCTCTTTACGCGCTTGATTTCTTTCCTCAATTAAATTTTCAATTTCGCTATCAAGGACTTCTGTCGAATTTAATTCCAAACCGAAGATCCCTAAAAGTTGATACATCAATTGATTGATTTCTTTTAACAATTGAAGCGCCACAGCTTCTTGATCAAGATAGCGATGAATTTGCTTACTCATTTCAAAAATAGCTGATAAAGCATTAGCCGTATTGAAGTCATCTTCCATCGCTTGATTAAAAGCATCCAGGCCTTCTTTGATTGCTTCTCTTACTTCCTGTTCTCTATCAAGACTAGCTTGTCCACTTCCTAAATGATCCATTCGATAGGCTAAGCGATCCATCAGTTCTTTCAAACGTTCAACTTCACGACTTGCAGTAGCGATGGCATTAGCATCATAACGGATAGGACGACGGTATTGCACACTAGCTAAAAGATAGCGTATAACCATTGGATCGTATTCTTTAATAATATCCCTTAGAAGCACAAAATTACCTAATGATTTCGACATTTTCTCTCCATTGGATCCCATAGTTACAAACCCATTATGTAACCAATATTTAGCAAATGGATGAGAATAATCAGAATGGGCTTCGGACTGAGCGATTTCATTTTCATGATGAGGAAACTGTAAGTCTTGACCACCCCCATGAATATCAATCGTTTCACCCAAGTATTTCGTAGCCATTACCGAGCACTCAATATGCCATCCGGGTCTACCTTTACTCCATGGCGATTCCCAAGAAACCGCACTTTTTCCAGCTGCCTTCCATAAAGCAAAATCAATCGCATTTTCCTTTTTTTCACTCTCTTCATCAGTAATTCGTTGACTAGCGCCATCACGCAAATCGCTGATAGACTGGTCCGATAATTGGCCATACTTCTCAAATTTAGCTGTCCGATAATAGACGTCTCCTTGGCTTTCATAAGCATAGCCCTTATCGATTAAAACTTTAATAAAATCAATGATTTCTGGGATGTTTTCCATAACACGCGGGTTATTGCTGGCGGGCTTAACATTAATCGCACGCATATCTTCTTTATAGGCAGCAATATACTTATCAGAAAGCTCTTTGGCTGTTAATCCTTCCTTTTCAGCTGCCTTAATAATTTTATCATCCACATCAGTAAAGTTACTGACAAAATTCACTTCATAACCGCGATACTCTAAATAACGACGAATAGTATCAAAAGCAACAGCAGAACGTGCATTACCAATATGAATATAGTTATATACTGTTGGCCCACAAAGATAAAAGCTCACTTTTCCTTCTTCTAGGGGAATAAAGTTTTCCTTTTGACGTGTTAAGGTATTAAATAATTGAATAGCCATCTTATGAACCCTCTTTCTATCATTAAACTTGAGGCTTATTATATCATTACTAGCACTTACTTTCGAATAAATATATTGGCATTTAATGAGTCCATAAAGAATTAAAAAAGCCGGAAATATTTCCGGCCAATAATTTATTGCACTTTTATGAGAAAATCATTTCAACAAGCTCTTCTGCTTCAACATTTCCTAAATATTTTTTAAGATCCATATTTTCTAGGGCCTTTAAAATACTTTGACGTTCAAATTTAACGCCAGTTATAGCATTTTCTACATCTTCAATTTCACCAAGTCCAAAGAAATCACCATAAATTTTGGTATCGGTAATCATGGCATCTTTAATGTTGAAGCGCATATCTACAAAACCGAAAGGGAATTTGTGAGAGGCTTGAATATCAAATTTTGGTGAGTGACCGTAGTTCCAATCCCAATTACCAAAACGCTCTTCACGAATTTGATAAACCTTTTCCCAGTCTTCTTTTGTCAAATGATATTCTTTAACATCTTCGCGTTTTTCAACATTAAAGATTTCTAATAAGACAAGGTCTCTGAATTGCTCAGTAGTTAACTCTTTATACTTATCATCCACGTAAGGCTTTAAGTTTGTCACCCGTGAGCGTACTGACTTGACACCTTTAGATTCAAACTTTGCTTTGTTTGGTTTTAATGCATTATTGACTTCGTCTAAATCAGAATCGAATAAAATCGTTCCATGAGCTGTCATACGCCCACGTTTAGCATACATTGCATTACCAGAGAACTTCTTGCCATCTACTAGTAAATCATTTCGGCCTAACAATTCAGCTGAAGTGGCTCCCATCTTATGTAAAGCATCAATGACGGGTTGAGTAAATGCTTTAAAATCTCTAAATGTTCCATCATCATCTTTGATAAAGCAGAATGAGAAGTTTCCTAAATCATGGTAAACGGCTCCCCCACCTGACATACGGCGAACTACTCGAATATTATGTTCATCAACATAAGCTTGATTAATTTCTTCAAAAGTGTTTTGATTACGGCCAATAATAATCGAAGGTTCATTAATGTAGAAAAGTAAAATTGGCTCATCGACTAAGCGATTCTCTACTAAATAAGTTTCCAAAGCAATATTGACACTCGCATCATAGTTATTTTCATTATCTACGAAATACATAAGTAGCCTCCTTCAAATTTGTGCATATTTATTATGACATTCCATTATTTAAAGCTCAAGAAAAAGCTCTCAAACAAAAGTGGAAACCATCGGTTTCCACTTTGTATTCACTAAAGCGATAAAACTTGCTGAATATGGTCTAAGGCTTTTTTCTTGCCTAGTACTTCAATCATATCCGGCAATTCTGGACCATGCATTTGACCAGAAACCGCAATTCGGATTGGCATAAAGAGGGTTTTCCCTTTAATACCAGTTTCCTTTTGAATTTCCTTAGTCAATGGTTTGATATTGCTAGCTACAAAATCTTCATCTGACAAAGCCTGTAATTTGCTTTGCATAGCTTGAACGACTGTTGAAGCACTCTCAGCTTGCATAATTTCTTTTGCTTCCTCACTCAGCTCTAACTTATCATTGAAGAATAAGCTAGATGCTTCAACAATCTCAGCACCATAAGAAATTTGCTCATGGTATAAGCTAACTAGCTTTTTAACCCAGGCTAATTCTTCTGCATTAGGATCAGCACTTACTTTTCCTGCTTTTTGTAAATGAGGTAATGCATAGTCTACCACTGTCTCAAGATCTGCTGCTTTCATGTAAGTGTTGTTAATCCATTCTAATTTCTTCTTATCAAATGAAGCAGGAGAAGTTGATAGACGTTCTGGGTCAAATTGTTCCACTAACTCTTGTGGCGAGAAGATTTCTTCTTCACCTTTTGGTGACCAACCTAATAAGGCAATAAAGTTAAACAAAGCCTCTGGTAAATAACCTAAGTTACGGTATTGCTCAATAAATTGTAGGATTCCACCATCACGTTTAGATAACTTTTTATTAGTTTCGGCATTAATAATTAATGTCATATGACCAAATTCTGGATATTCCCAATCAAAAGCATCATAAATCATCATTTGTTTAGGGGTGTTCGCAATATGGTCATCTCCACGTAAAACATGAGTGATCTTCATCATATGATCATCCACAGTTACAGCAAAGTTATAAGTAGGCATACCGTCTCTCTTTTGAATTACCCAATCGCCTGAAATATTTTTCGATTCAAAGCTTACAGGCCCTTTTACTATATCATCAAATTGATAAGTAACATTTGCTGGTACTCTAAAACGAACAACAGGCTGACGGCCCTCAGCTTCAAAAGTTTCTTGTTCTTCCTTGGTTAAGTGGGCATGTTTTCCCCCATAATGAGGCATTTCTCCACGAGCCTTTTGTTCTTCTCTTTCTGCTTCTAACTCTTCTTCAGTCATATAGCATTTATAAGCCAAGTCACGAGCTAATAAGTCATCAATCAAGGGTTGATAGATATGCAAACGCTCTGATTGTCTGTAAGGACCATATTCACCAGGATTAACCGGGGATTCGTCCCAATCAATACCTAGCCAAGTTAGATTGTCTAATTGGCTTTGTTCACCATGTTCTAGATTACGTTTTGTATCTGTATCTTCTGTCCGAATGATAAACGTTCCATCTTGTGAACGTGCATATAGATAATTAAACAAAGCTGTTCTCGCATTCCCAATGTGTAAATCGCCCGTAGGGCTTGGTGCATAACGCACACGAATTTTATCGCTCATTGTATTTCTCCTTTAATTCCATCTAGTCTACAAAAGCTATTGTACTCCTTCATCTAATGAGATTCAAATGCTCTTAATTTTCAAAAATTTTAGCAAAAATCATTCTACCAGCAGCTGTTTGCAAAGATGAAGTAACTACTACATTTAAATGCTTATTAATATAATTTTGGCCATCCTCAACCACTACCATGGTGCCATCATCAAGATAGGCCACCCCTTGGCGGCGTTCGGTTCCTGCTTTTATAATTTGAACTTGCATTTCCTCACCAGGTAACACTTCTGGTTTTACCGCATTGGCTAACTCATTAATGTTCAAGACAGGAACATTTTGAAATTCTGAAACTTTATTTAAATTGTAATCATTGGTTACCAAGATCGCATTTAAATCTTTAGCTAGCCTTACTAATTTCGCATCAACTTCTTCGATATCCGCATAGTCTCCTTCAAAAAAATCAATATTTATTTTGGAAGACTTTTGTAAAAGGTTTAGAATATCTAACCCACGTCTACCTTTTGCCCTTTTTAAAGAATCAGAAGCATCTGCAATATGTTGCAATTCAGATAAGACAAATTTTGGAACTAATAAACTTCCTTCTATAAAGCCTGTTTGAACCACTTCTGCTATTCTTCCATCAATAATTACACTAGTGTCTAATATCTTCAATCTTTGACCTGCTTTGACTTCGCTTTGTTTAGGTTTTTTATTCAATTCAAAAGAAGCAGATTGTAGTTTTTGGCCAGATTTTGTAAAGAGATGTAAGACTTCATCTCGGCGATTGATCATCATTTGATAACCAATCATTCCCCCTAAAACAGTCAGAACAAGCGGCATTGTACTCGATAAGAAAGGGATATCTAAAGACCCAATCGGCAACGAAAGTAAATAACCGATTAATAGTCCTAATAAAATGCCTAAAGCACCGAATAACAGATTTGGCGTTGACTGCTTTTCCAAAATAGATAGTAATTTATGAATTAATTGTTCAAAAAGCGGCGCAAGTAAAATACCTAATAACATAAAAATAAGTCCGAAAATCATACTATTCACAAAAGGATTGATTAATAATTGATGGTATAAGCGAAGACTACGCCAAATTTCTGCTCCTAAAGTATAGCCAAAACTTAAGCCAACAATCATTGATACACTAATCGTCATTTTTTTTATCATTTTTTCACCTCCTTTGTAAGAATTTTCAATTATTTAGGAAAAACGATTGAAATAGCTTGTTTGATCGTTTTAACTGGGATGACTTCAATCGATAGGTCCAGTTGTTTTAGATGCGATTGATTATTATAAGGGATAAAAACACGCTTAAAGCCTAATTTACTTGCTTCCTTAATTCGTTCTTCAATCTGATTGACTCTTCTAATTTCTCCAGTTAGACCAATCTCACCAATAAAGACATCATCTACTCTCACTTCTCGATTCCAATAGCTAGAAGCAATGCTTACAGCTATGGCTAAATCAATGGCGGGTTCATCTAAGCGAACCCCTCCAGTCGTTTTAAAAAAAGCATCTTGGTTTTGAACTAAAAGACCACAATGTTTCTCCATGACTGCTAATAAGAGCGATATACGTTGGTACTCTATTCCTGATGCGGTGCGTTTGGCGTTACCAAACACCGTCGGAGTCATTAATGATTGGATTTCAGCTAATACCGTTCGCGTCCCTTCCATGGCAGCAACAACTGTGGATCCGGTAGCACCTTCTATCCTCTCCTCTAAGAATAACTCTGAGGGGTTGGTTACTTCTACTAAACCTGTATCAATCATTTCAAAGACGCCAATCTCATTGGTAGATCCGTATCGGTTTTTTACAGCCCTTAAGATTCTGAAGCGATTATGTTTTTCACCTTCAAAGTATAAAACCGCATCTACCATATGTTCCAACATTCTAGGTCCCGCTATATTGCCTTCTTTAGTTACATGGCCAACTATAAAAATAGCAATTTTATGGTCTTTGGCTATTCGCATCAAAATATTAGTCGCTGCCCGTAACTGAGAAACAGATCCCACTAAGCCTTGATTGTCTGGTGATGCCATCGTTTGAATAGAATCGATGACTACGATTTCAGGATTCACTTCTTGAATTTGAGTCACAATATTACCCAAGTCCGTATCAGATAATAAATAAAAATCTTTACCACTTAATGCCAGTCTTTCAGCTCTGAGTTTAATTTGGGTTAAACTTTCTTCACCAGAAACATAAAGGACCCGCTGTTTCAAATTAGCCAAGCGAATGGATACCTGAAGTAATAAAGTCGATTTCCCAATTCCAGGATCGCCTCCAATTAAAACTAAACCACCTGGAACAATTCCCCCGCCTAATACTCGATCGAACTCTCCCATTTTTGTATTAATTCTTTCTTCAACTTGACTTGGAATTTGATCCAATTGAGTGGCTTTGCCGACCATTGATTGTGATGTATGAGTCAAAGTAGTTGAAGTAGTGGTTGTAGGGACCAATTGTTCTTCCATTTGATTCCAACTGCCACAATTTGGACATTTTCCTAACCACTTAGGTGACTCATAGCCACAAGCTAAACACTCATACATTACCTTATTTTTTGCCATTCAATCCCTCCCTTAACCAGATGACCCAAAACCACCCTGTCGATCACTATTAACTACTTGATCGTCATCTACTTGTAGAAATTTAGAAAAAATTCCTTGAGCAATCCTTTCACCCTTATGAATGGTTCGATCCTTCAAGCCATAATTAATAAGTTGAATATATATATGTCCTTCATTTTTTTCATTATTATAATAATCTTGATCAATAATACCAATACCATTAGGTAGGGTTGTTTGGTACTTATAACTTCCCGACGAGCGATTAACAATCTTCAAATATTCGTTTTCCATCATGTAGGCCTTTAAACCCGTTGGAACTAAAGTAGCCTGCCATAAGTCATCTTCCTTCATGGTTTCCTGACCCTTAATCATTAAAAAGGTATTATGTATTAAATAATAAACAGACTGTTTCCAAAAGGAAGGAAGTACAACCGTTTCGGCAGCTTCAATGTCATAGCCAGCTGAGTACTTGGTTTGCCGTTGAGGAATTCGAATCGCTTTATCCTTATACGAACGGATAACTTCAAAGCCCCGATTTTTCTTTTCCATTTTATTCACATCCTTTCATTCCCATGCTAAATAAGCCGTTTATATGAAAACGCTTAATAATATTATACGTGATTCTTTTAGATATATCTATCTTTAATAGTTTTAAATTTATCTTATTTCACTAGTCCCATATAGCTTTTTCATCAATCCAAACAGATACTGAGGCTTGATTAACTGGGAAAAATCCTTTTCCTTGCTCATTTAATTCTACTTTGCCTGAGTGATTATTTAGATAATCAACATAAATAGCTCCTGCATTCAATTCACCCATACTCATCTCTTTAAAACCTGCCTCACTATTAGTCATCACTACTGCTATCCCATAGGGATGTTCTTGTGTTCCTAGACAAGTCCAGCCTACGGTATTTCGATGGTCAAAGTAATCCACTTGCTCTCCGTAAGTATGATATTTTCGCAAGTGTAGTAAAGGATCGATTTGCTCTTGATAGGATGGGGACTTCTCTCCATTTTGTACTCCATAATAATCGCCATAAAAGAGAGTAGGAAGTCCTTGCTGACGCAAAAGAATTAAAGCATAGGCATGTTGTATAAACCATTCTTCGACTTGAGACTCAAGAGATTGTCCTAGTTGTGTGTCGTGATTATTAACAAATGTTACACTGACTAATGGATTGTCCTTAACTAAGCTTCCTGCAAAAATTTTACTTAAATCATACTGATTACCCGCTTGACTGGCTTGGTATAAATTCATATGTAAGCCTACATCAAAGAGATCTAACTGATAATTAATCGATTCTAAATAATCTAATTTTTTTTCAAGATCAGGATTCCAATATTCACCAATTAAATAAAAATCATCACCTTGTGTAAAATTAATTTCTTCACAGAGTTCTTTTATATAGTGAGAATCAATATGTTTTAATGCATCGAAGCGTAAACCTTTAACTCCCGTTTCATTCACCATCCATTTTAACCACTGTTTGATATGTTCGTTTACTTCAGGATGAGAAAAATCAATATCAGCAAACATCAGATAGTCATAATTACCATAGGTACTATCTACCGATTGATCATCAGCCCAACCTTTTTCGTCGCCTAAAATTAAATAAACACCCTCTTCATTATTAGTCGCATCATAATCAATGCCACTAAAATGGTACCAGTGCCATTCAAAATCTGAGTATTTATTCGCTCTACCTGGAAAATAGAAATGGGTCCAACCTTCAATTTCATAAGGATCAGAAATCATTTCTTGACGGTTTTCAGGATTCACTTTCATCACATGAAATTTTTCTTTACCATCTGCATAAGCCTTATGATTAATCACAAGATCAGCAATTGGTAGAATATCTTTTTGTTTGAGTAATTGAATAGCCTTCAATAAGTCTTCCTTTTTACCATACTTAGTGCGCACATTTCCTGCTTGATCAAACTCGCCCAAATCCCAAAGATCATAGACTCCATACCCCACATCATTAATAGAAGTGGCTTTACAAAAAGGAGGAAGCCAGATATGATCCACACCTATTTCATACAAGTGATCTACATCATTTTGTAAGTTTATCCAATGTTTTCCTTCATTAGGCAGATACCATTCAAAATACTGCATCAATAAGTTATTTTTTCCACTGTACTCTCTCCTTTATATACTCTTCCATTAAAACACAGGACTTAAAAATAGTCACAAATAAGCTCTTAGAGATTCTCATTTAGAATTTAAATTTACCTAATTGCGATATGATTACAAATTTTTTAGTTTTGTTTTTCGATAGGTTTCCCTTATAATTTATGCTATCATAAACAAGAATTTACGGAGTAATGCTCCATTGAGGAGGAAAACCATGCATTCATTTCAAGACAAAATAAATCGTCTTGCAGCCTTCTTATCCCTTATAACCATCCTATTAAGTCTAAGCTTAACTTTCTACTTAAACCATCTTTCTACAAAAGAAAATACCAGTCCAGAGAAAGTTACAACATCCAATCAAGCACTAATTAAAAAAAAATTACCGAGTGTAAAAAATGAAACCATTAATGAAGAAACAGCTACAGAAGAAGAAAAAATGCTGGCCCTTGAATTAAATAAATATGGTTCCAAAACAGCTTCCATTCAAGATGTTCAAGAATCGATTGCTGATATTATAAGAACAGATTATCAAGGAAATATTATGAGTGCTCAACAAGATATTGTACAAGCCATCAATGAGAACCAGATGAGTATTGAAAGAGAAGGAACCCTCTTTCTCCCTGATCAGCCTTCCTTCGCTAGTAAAAACTCTTATTTACAAATGGATGTTCCATTAATTTTACAAAAGTCACCCCTTTATTCAGACATCGATTATGGCGCTAGTCAACAAGATACTTTAGGTGACAATGGTTGTGCAATCGTATCTTTAGCCATGGTATATTCTTATCTATCCAACCGATTAGTTGAGCCAGAAGAAGTGCTTGAATGGTCCGGTCACGATTATTTTTTCGAAAATGAGGGTACCTCCTGGACTATATTTTCAGATTATGCAACCGATCATGGATTTAATTTTTATAATCATGGTAATAATTTTTACTCTGCTATGGAAGCTGTCCAAAAAGGCCAAGTGGTGATTGCATCTGTCAAACCTGGTTTCTTTACCGATGTAGGTCACATTATCGTAATTCGTGGCTATGAACCTGGCTATGTCTATGTCAATGATCCCAATGATAATCCTGAAAAAATGTATAGTTTCCAGCCCATTAATGAGCAAATTTTGCTAGATGAAGGATTAAACTACTGGTCTTTTTATAATGATTAAATTTAATTTCATAGAAATAAACCGTTAGGAGTTTTCAATCTTTATGAATAATTACAAACTCGCTTCCAAAGGTGCAGTGATTGGAATTACAGTTTATTTATTACTGACAACAATCAAGTTAACTACCGCTTCAATCTTTAAAGCAAATTCTTTACAAGCTGATGGTCTGAATAACTTATCAGACATTATTGCCTCTTCTGCTGTGTGGATTGGATTATATTTAGCAAAGAAGCCTGCTGATCATAACCATAAATTTGGACATGAAAAATACGAAATTATATCCAGTTTCATTGTCTCTTTGCTAATGTTCACAATTGGCTTTCAAGTAATTCTTTCAGGAATGAGTCAACTTTTTTCCAAAGACTATTCACAAACAAGCCAACAAGTTCTTCTTACTACACTTCTTTCAATCGTAATTCTGACTTTAACGAAGTCCTATTTAAAAAAATTAGCCACCCAATCAAATTCTGTCGGTTTAAAAGCTACTGCTAAGGATATGCAAGGTGACTTACTTATTTCAATAGCAACTCTTATCGGAAGTTTATGTGTCAGCTGGGGCTTTCCTATTATCGATACGTTTCTTTCAATTACAGTGGGCATTATTATTATACTGTCTGCCTTTGAAGTCTTTAAAGAATCGACTTTTACTTTATCAGATGGATTTGACCCTGAAACATTATTAATTTATGAAAAATGTATTCTCTCCCACCCTGATGTGATTGCTATTAATTCCATTCGCGCAAGAATGGCTACACAACAGATCTATTTAGATGTTACCATTGCTTTAGATCCGAGTATGTCCGTCTATCAATCACATTGTATTACAGAAGAAATCGAAGCTATCTTACAAGATCAATTTCAAATTAAAGATATCGACATTCATGTTGAACCCTATGAATAAATTAAAGCGGCTGGAACAAAAGGGCTTCTCAGCCGCCTCAAAATTTTCAGCGAGCCTAGATTGGAAAGTCACTTTCCAATCTAGGCTCGCTACTTTGCGTATTTACGTAGATTATTGACCACAAATATCAGCTTGACTTCGATCTTCACCTTATCTTTATCACAAAGGGGGTGGCGAGTAAAATCTAACTTTGCTTTTTCTTTTCCGTTTACAAACGCTTCTCAATCGTAACAAGGGCTTCCAGGAAGGTATCAGCTTGATCGAAAGACATGACCTGCTGAATCTCAGGTTGAATCTGTTCGACTATCTCATGAATTCACCTAAACACTATGATTTTCAGGGAATAAACAATCCATTTTCAGTGACAAGCAATTTTAATTCATAGTATACTGTTGCTACGTAGAAAACCCTCCACAATGGTTTTGTGATTACTACTATTACAACAATAAAAGCTTTCTTTGTTTATATTTTTAAAGAAAAAGTCCGATTAACGATTGTCTCGTTGACCGGACTTTCTTTAATTATTCAAGGCTTTTGTCCCAGCCCCTTTATTTTTTGTAAAATTATGCTCGCGTTCTTTCTATTATGACAGCATTTCCTTGTCCGCCACCTATACATAAGGTCGCTAATCCTCTTTCCACATTACGTATCTTCATTTCGTGAATCAGGGTGACAAGAATTCTCGCTCCACTACAGCCAATTGGATGCCCTAAAGCAATAGCTCCTCCATTAACATTAATGATTTCGTCCTTAATTCCTAATGCTCGATTGACTACTAAAGATTGAACTGCGAATGCTTCATTTCCTTCGATTAAATCCATATCTTCAATGGTTAAACCGACATTATTTAAAGCATTTTGAGTAGCTGGAATAGGTCCTGTTCCCATTAAAGAGGGTTCAACGCCTGCTTTACCTATTGAACGAATACTAGCCATTATTTCTAGTCCTAACTCTTTCGCTTTACGCTTAGACATTAGGAGTAAGACAGCAGCACCATCATTAATAGTTGAGGAATTGCCTGCAGTCACAGTCCCATTCTCTTTAAATACTGGTTTCAATTTTTCTAAGTCGGCAAGAGTTTGTCCCATGCGAATATTTTCATCCTCTTCAAAAACAACTTCTTGACCACGCTTCATTTGGACAATAGGAATAATTTCTTGCTTAAACCGACCAGAAGAATAAGCTTTTTCAGCTTTCTTTTGACTGCTTAACGCAAATTCATCTTGTTCTTCGCGACTGATTTGATATTTTTCAGCCAAGTTTTCAGCGGTTACTCCCATGTGATAACCTTCAAAAGCATCAGTCAAACCATCAAAAACTAAAGTATCCACTACCCTATCATTGCCTAGCTTGGAGCCCCAGCGATGATTGGAAAGAATATGAGGGGCTTGACTCATATTTTCACAACCCCCCGCCACCACAATTTCATTTTCACCTGTCATAATAGACTGGCTAGCTAACATAACAGCTTTCATTCCGGATCCGCAAACTTGATTGATAGTTGTAGCAGGTGTTTTGAAACTAATACCAGATTGAATAGCTATTTGACGAGCAACGTTTTGACCTAAACCTGCGGACAAGACATTTCCCATGAAAACTTCATCAACTAAAGAAGGATCGAGAGTGATATTATCAAGCATCCTTTTGAGTAACTGACTAGTCATTTCCACTGCCGAAACATCTTTCAAACTGCCGCCAAATCTTCCTATAGCTGTTCGATTTGCTGAAACAATCACTACTTCCTCTAAATTCATAAAATCCTCCTAAATTTCTTACTGCGAATAAAATTAGCTAAATAACCTTTGCAACCATGACTTTGACTTAATTGATTCGTTTTGTTCATCATCTTCATCCGAAGAGACTTTCATCGATTGAGCTACTTTATCTTCTATTCCCAGATGTTCAATAGTCTCTATTAAATGATTATTCTTCTTTTCTGTCAAGAGCATTAGCTGCTGTTGCTGGTCGACTAATTGCAGTAAATCATTAATTTGTTTATTTTTTTCTTTTAGTTCATTAATAAGAACATTTCTTTCTTTTTCATCCTTCAACCATTTTTCTTTCAGTTGTTCTTTGACAGTCTTTTCAATATAAGTTCTAATAGCTTGTTGCTGTTTTTTTAGATCCGTATCATCTGACATCAGATTTTTTTTTATAGTATTTGAAGAGCCTTTTTCTTTTACTTCTTCGTTTTCACTTGACTTTTCGTTTTTTGAGTCACGTTCATTTTCAAGTACAAATGAGATTTGCTTCGCCAGTTCAGGATCATAAGAAAAATCACGCTTGAGTTCTGTCAAATGATCTAGGGATTCAGTATTTTCCTCACCTGGTTTATCTTTTATACTTTCTTCATAATTCTGACTTTTTTCTTTTGTCACTTCATTTTTATTTTCGGCTTTGGCTTTGACTGTTTCTTCTATTTGAGTGTCAAATGTATCTGTCATAAAAGATTTTAATAGCTTTTGCTGTTCTTTTGTAAAAACCAATCTGTTTTCTTCATTATACACTTTCTCCTCATTAGGAATCTTTTTTGCATGATAATAGATCAATTGTCGAGTAACTTCTAATTCATCAGCAAATTCCTGGGCTGTTAAATATTCTTCCATATTATCTCCTCGTATTCTATCTTTCAAATCACTACTCTTTGTCAAATAACAAAAGAACCTTTTACTATATTATACAGTAAAAGGTTCTTTTTGATAGGATAAACTTGAAAACTTATTATACTCTTTTTTAAAAAGTAGTTTGACAGTATCTCTTGCACCTGCTCTATTTTTAGCAATAATTACTTCTACCGTATTATCTGGTAAATCGTCCTTGTGTCCTTCGTCTGCATCACCATTTTGCTGGTGATAATCCTCACGGTAAAGAAAAGCAACAATATCTGCATCTTGTTCAATTGAACCCGACTCGCGAATATCACTTAAAATAGGTCGCTTATTTTGCCTTTGTTCCAGACCACGAGAAAGTTGTGATAAGGCAATTACTGGAACCGATAATTCCTTAGAAAGTTTCTTTAACTGACGCGAAATTTCTGAGACTTCTTGTTGGCGGTTTTCTCTTCCATTTCCATCAATAAGTTGTAAATAGTCAATGACGATTAAACCTAAATCAGGATTTTCTTGTTTTAGACGACGACACTTAGCCCTAATTTCTGAAACGCGTATACCAGCTGAGTCATCAATATAAATAGGAGCTTCTCTTAATATATCAGTTGCTACCGTGAAACTTTTCCATTCATCATCCGTCAATTGCCCTGTTCGTAGATTCGATGCATGTATACTTCCTTCTGCACAAATCATCCGATATACCATGTCTAATGCACCCATCTCTAAGGAGAAAATTACAACTGGAACCTTAGATTTAGTTGCGACATTCTGTGCTATATTTAAGGCAAATGCTGTTTTACCAACAGAAGGTCTAGCGGCAATAATAACTAACTGATCGGGTTGAAAACCACTAGTTAATTTGTCCAGCTCATGATAACCAGTAGGAAGACCAACAACATCACGTTTTTCCTCTGCTAATTTTACGATATTATCAAAAGCCTCGGCTATCAATTGCCTCATCATTTGAGGTCTATTACTCTGAGAGCCTTCTCCTATTGATAAAATTAACTTTTCACTTTGATCGATGATCTCTTCTATTGCATGTTCTTCATCATAAGCAACTTGAGAAATTTTCGATGATGCATGAATGAGTTGTCGCAATATAGATTTTTCTTTAACAATTCTGGCATAATTTTCAATATTAGCAGTGGTCGGAGTGAAACCTGTTAGTTCAACAATATATTCATAGCCTCCGACATTTTCTAGTTGATCCAAAGCATCTAATTGATTCTTTAACATCAAATGGTCTAAGGTATTATCGCGATCAAAAACTCTCTCCATAGCTGCAAAAATTTGCTGATGGGCTACTTTATAAAAGTCCTGCTCTTGTAAAAGTGTTTGAACAGTTGCTAATTTCTTTGGATCTAATAAAAGACCACCTAAGACAGATCTTTCTGCTTCAATATTTTGAGGTGCTTGCATCTGATTCATTTGCGAAATATCCATCGTCTCACCTCTTTATATTTTATCTAAACTGCTTCGACTTTTACACGAATAGTTGCTATTACTTCGGTGTGCAATTTAACCGGAACATTGTGGAAACCTAAGGATGAAAGGTTATTTTCTAACTCAATTTTACGTTTATCTACTTCTATGTCGTATTGTTTCTTTAATTCTTGTGCTATTTGTTTAGAAGGGATGGTTCCAAATAAACGACCATCTTCACCTGATTTAGCTGAAATGATAACGATGGTTTCTTCTTTTTCAATTTGTACTTTTAAATCTTTTGCCTCTTGCAATGCTTCCGCTTCCAACTTTGCTTGAGCTTTCTTTTGTGCTTTGAATTCACTCATTGCTTTAGCATCAGCTACTTTTGCTAAACCATTTTTAATTAAGTAATTATTAGCATAACCATCTGAAACATTTATAATCTGACCCTTTTTACCTTGCTTACGAACATCTTCTAACAAAATGACTTTCATTTTTAGTCCTCCTTAACATTAATTACCTTAATTAATTGTTCTTCTACTTCTTGGATTGTTTGGTCTTTTATCTGTGTTGCTGCGTTAGATAAATGACCTCCACCTCCAAGCTTTTCCATAATAACTTGGACATTTATTTTACCCAAGCTTCTAGCTGAAATACCTATTTCGTTCTCATGGCGTTTATAAATAACAAATGAAGCTTCAATTTGATCAATTCCTAACAAATCATCAGCTGTTTGAGAAGCTAAGACATTGTCCACTACTATATCTTCATCCGTTACTGTTACCGCAAAGACCTTATCGATTATTTCAGTATTCTCAATCAAGCGATTTTTAATTTTAATGCTTTCTAAACTTTCTTTTAACAGATGCTTAATTTTTATATTATCTGCACCCATAGACTTTAAATATGCCGCTGCTTCAAAAGTTCTCGACCCGGTCCTTAAAGAAAATTGATTGGTATCAATAATTATACCAGCTAGCATAACTGTTGCAAGCATTTCATCAATTGCATTTTCCTTTTCATCCATCACACTAAAGTATTCCGTGAGTAATTCGACCGCTGATGAAGCCGAAGGTTCTAAATAACTTAGCACACAATTTTTGGGGAATTCTTCTGCCTGGCGATGGTGATCAATGATAACAATATCGTAGTCAAAAAAGATTGACTCAGCTTGTGAAATCATCGCTCGATGATGGTCTACCAAAATTAGTAAAGTTTTTTCATTTAAGTAGTTATCTAAATCTGCTTCTTCAATGAAAACTTCTTCATCAGACTTCTCGAAGTACTCATTATTAATAATCCCTTTTATATCTTGGTTGAGTTCATCTCTATCAATCAGAATTTTGGCTTGGCGATCAAAAGATTTTACAATTTGTCTGACAGCTAAGGCTGAACCAATTGAATCTAAGTCTGGTGACTGATGTCCACTAATTAAAATTCGATCATAAGTTAATACCGTACTTTTAAGCGCCTGGAAAAACATTTTACTGCGTATATCCGAACGGTTTTCTGTAAAACTAGTCTTTGCGCCATAGAACCTTGCTTTTCCTTCTATTTCACGAATGACAACTTGGTCTCCGCCACGACCTAGTGCTAAGTCTAGGTTGGATTTAACCTGCTTAGAAACTTCAATTATATTTTGTTGAGTATTTCGACTATAAGAAAAAGCGAGAGAAAGCGATATAGGAATTTTTCGACTGGTATAATACTCTTTAATAGCTTCAATGGATTCAAACTTTTCTTTTTCGAGTTCATTTAAAGAACTCTCATTCAACAAAAGTAGAAACTGATCTTCATCAGTTTGCTTTAAGTAAATTTGATAATGATCTGCCCAGCGATTAAGACGACTGATTAAATCAGATTCAAATTTTGCACTTGCTTCATCATCCATCGCATAAATGAGATCATCAAAATCATCTAATAATAAAGATCCCATTACTAGAATGGATTCACCGATTACTTTTTGAATTTCGATATCTTGTGTAATGTCATAAAGATAAAGTGCTTTATATTCATGATGATGTAAGGCTCGGTAATACCCATTAGTTAAAGACACTTCTTGCCATTGACTCATATTACTTTGTCCAAGAATTTGTGTCAATTTCCCATCCACTTTTTCAATTTTTTCACCAATAATATCCTGTTCAAAAATCTTCTTAATAGCTGGGTTAGTCCACGTTACTCTTTCTTCTTGATCATAGAGTATTACTCCTATTGGAGCATTATATAGGGCATATTCTTGCGCTAAAGAAGCATTTTCTGACATATGACTCGCCATCTTCGTTAAATCCTTAATAAAACCTTTAATATTAAAGGTAAAAAATAGAATGATGATACTAAGAAAAATTAGTAATAATACACCTATACGCCACTCTAATTTAAAGGCTACTCCAATTAAAACTATATAAATTAATAAAATAGAATAAATCTGCCAAGAAATTTGAAGCGAATGGAAGTAATCAAAAAATTCTTTTAGTTTTATTTTTTTAAACACAGTACACCTCGTAGTATTAATATCACTTATTTTATCATATTTAAGTGAAATGTTCTATCTACTAATTAATTACTTAATGTTTCACGTGAAACAAAAAAACCACCCAAAGGGTGGTACAGACTGTAGACAAAGTCCTCTAAATCACCAACCTATGGTGATTTAGAGGGCTTTTTGATATATAATAAAAAGAAA
>NZ_JBNUPF010000010.1:0-63786 GCF_050409565.1 Facklamia sp. P12955 | reverse complement strand
GAGTAATGTTCGTATATCATGAGTCCTGGCACAGAGTCCTTTCTATTTTAGTTACAACTTTTAATAGATCGGACTTTTGTGTTTTTATGTACCAAAAATAGGGTGGAAGGAAGTGTTTTTCTTCCATCCACCCTATTTATTATAGAGCCAAAATAAAAAATAGAGTTGAGGTCTTCGGCCATCAACCCTATAAATTATAGAATCAGAAATTCACCAAGTGGGGTTTCGATTCGGGTCAAACTTTATTATCAAAAGTGAGAGCAAATAGAAGGTGATTTTACCGAGAGGGTCACGGAAAACATTCCAAAAGAATGGCGAGAACCTGAACAGATAAAAATGGCCATAGAGTAGAAAAAAACGGGGATAAAATTTGTAACTTGTAACTAAGTTTTTAAAAGCCTATGAATTAGGCGAGTGAAAATCAGAAGTTAGTCCTAGCAAAAGTTTCAAGACTTATCAAGAAGATTTCTGCCTCATTGAAACACTTTTGAAAGTGCAGGTTACAGTTACAAACTCTCCTGTGTCAATTTTTCCAAGAAGATAAATTAGAAAATAAATTTTAAAAAATTGAATAAAAAATGAATAGCAAGCACAGCAAGTGAGTACTCACTTGCTAAAATGTTTCCGGTCAATTCATTTATAAATTTATATGCAAATTTTTAGGGATAACCCTAAGATCTTAGAAGTAATGAACAAAAACTAAAGAAACTCACTTCACAAACGTGCGTTAATAATATATAATTAAAGCGCGAAAGATGATAGGAGAGAAGCAATCATGAATAAAGAAAAAGACCTTTTAGAAAAATTATCTGATGAACATGGCTTAATCTTTGTAAGAGAAGCTGAAGCCAAAGGCATTGACCGATATAGACTATCTTACTTGGCTAAGGAAGATAAAATAGAACGAGTGGGTCATGGTGTTTATACTTTGAAAGATGAAATCATTGATGATTACGTCTTGCTTCAAAGAAGCAGCAAACGAGTGATTTATTCTTACCATACTGCCCTTTATTTTCATGATTTAGCTGACAGAGTGCCTTCCCAGATTCATATTTCTGTTCCCCAAGGTTACAATGCGTCCAGACTAAAAGAAAGATTTGATGACCTTGTTGTTCACTATGTAAAGATAGAACTTTTTGAATTAGGGAGAGAAATGACCACAAGTCCTCTAGGTGGAGAGATTATTCTATATGATGTCGAACGAACCATTTGTGATATTGTAAAAGACCAAAGGAATATCGATTCTCAAATTTTTACAGGAGCTATTAAAGAATATTTTGGTAGAGGAAATATCAACTTCAGAAAACTTATTAAGTATGCTAGAGCTTTAAAAGTCGAAGAAGAGATAAGACGTTATTTAGAGGTGATGATATGAGATCAAGTGAGCAAATAAAAGGGAAAATCAAGCACTTAGCCAAGACAAAAAACCTAAAGCCACAGGAAGTTTTTCAAATGTACTTTTTTGAAAGAGTCCTAGAAAGACTAGAAAAATCTTTCTACCGGCATTCCTTCATTATCAAGGGAGGACTTCTAATTTCTTCTCTCATTGGTATCGATAATCGCACGACCAAGGATATAGATGCGACGGTCAGAGGCATTACCTTAACGGAAGAAAATATTACTAAAATTGTGAAAGAAATTTTGGCAATTGATGTTCAAGATGGGATTGATTTTGTCTTTGAAGGGGTAAGAGAAATCAGAGAAAGCGATGAGTATGAAAATTACCGTATTAGCTTTTCGGCCCGCTATGGCAGAATTAATAATCCCATGAAGATGGATATCACCACAGGTGATGCTATTACACCAAAGGAAATGATTTATCAATACCCACTAATGTTTGATGAAGGTCATGTGGAAGTCATGGCTTATCCTTTGGAAACCATTTTGGCAGAAAAGATTGAAACCATCATCAGAAGAAACATTGCCACTACAAGGATGAGAGATTTTTATGATATCTATCTCTTGCGTAAACTTTATGGGGATAAAATTAACTTTAAAACTCTAGCACGTGCCATTGAGAATACGTCTAAGAAAAGAGAATCTTTAGATGATTTGGCTGATTATAAAGAAATTTTAGAAGATATATCGAGTGATGATTATCTTAAACAGCATTGGCAAAACTATCTTCAAGACAACCCTTATATCGGAGAGGTTGAATTAGATGATACCTTAGATGTTTTATCAGAAATATTCCAAAAGATAAGCAATTGATAGAAAAGTTTGTATGAAAATTATGAGTTAGTCCACCATTTTAGTGGGTTAGCTTTTTAAATTGGATTGAGGATAAAGAAACTTAAAAAAGAAGTATCACAATCTGAATGCTCTTTATGAAATCCTGATTTAGGACGCCATCTTCAAGAAAACATTTTAATCATACTAACTTATAATTCATTAGTGATACTAAAATGATACTATTCCTTTAAAAACAGAGGAAAATATGAGTAAAAACTAGACTCTATTCACAAAAGTGACTATTAAAAAACTTATAAATAGCCATTTCAAGTTTTCCATCAAGGAGTGGGAGTAATTTGATAAAAAGAATAATGGATCAATATCAACGCTTTAAAAACGCAAATAAAAAATTTAAAGAAGAAAAAATAGTGTTAAGAATGGCTTCTACTTAGTTAGAATGAGCTAAAACTCTAGTCTATATGACTGGAGTTTTTTATATTTTTTCTAATTTAGACTATTAGAGTCATTATTAAGAAGTATAACAACAAGAATTTGTTTAAGATAATGAAAGATGATTCAAAGAAACGTGAGGAATCTATAGCATCTTACGAAAAAATATGGTGAGCAAAGAAAGACGACAGTAATAATTCATCACTGTCGTCTTTGATGTTTTTTCAAAAATATTAATTGCTATTATGAATTAAGTCATTATATTTACGCTTATTTACAAAAGCTTCAAACCCCATCCATGCTGCTAATATCAACCAAATAACTTTAGAGAGTAGTCTCATTAATGCAAAAGGAATTTCAAATATAAAGGAAGACCAGAACTGCCAGCCGGTCATTTCCCATAAGCCAGGTGTAAGAAATGCAGTCCTTGGGTTAAAAAGTGAATAACTGATATCTCCAGTAGAAAAGATAGTAAAGAAAAACAGAAATATAATAGACCAGTTTAGAGCTTGTTGGCTGTAGCGCTTGTATATTTCAGCATAGGACTCTTTATTTGAATAAATAAAGTCTTCTGAATTAGGATTATTTTGCTGAAAGTAATGCACACTGAAATTTTTCCTGCTTGAAACAACTGTCCATCCCATATCACTAAAAAGTTGAATGTAGTTTTGATATTCACTCGATTTCTCAAATTCACGATAATCAATCCGAGTAATAGGAACTTTATCATCAATTTTTTCAAACACAAAGCAAGCAGGGAACTTTTTATTTATAAAGCGATAACCTTCTTTTCTAAAGGAGTTAATCCAAGCTTCTTGTTTGTCTAAATCTTTGAATAAGAATACTTTCCTTTTTATAATTTGTTTCATTTTAGCTTTCTCCTCTCATCAGTTCTTCTGCAAGGTTAAGCAATTTGTGCATTCTCTTTGTTTCAGCTTCAATGACATCATAACCAGATTTAGTAATTTGGTAGACTTTGCGACGTTTGTCTTCGCTTTTTACCTCTTTAATCCAACCTTGTTTTAGTAAATTATCTAAGGCACCATACATGGTGCCAGGCGCAATTTTTACATTGTTATTACTAAGCCGATCAACTTCTTGCATTATTATATAACCGTGTGCAGGTTTTATTAGTGACAACAAAATTAAATAAGTCGTTTCTGTTAAGGGTAAACTGGGGTGCCTAGGCATAATATTAGCTCCTTTATATCGTTAAACTATTCAGTTGAACTGTATAGTCCGATTGTATATCGTCAAACTGAATAAGTCAATACATATAAAGATAAATTCTGAAATCGGACTATCGAGAGATTGGAAAAGGAAGCAACTAAAATTGAACCTATTTAGAAATATTGTCTGAAAAGAAGTTGCAGTACTGTCAAAGTTCATATTAATTTACTCTTCTATATTCATAAAGAATATCTTATCATGAGAATACACTATTAAAATTTTTTATGTTACTGAATAAAAAAACATAAAGGAGAATTGAAATTTGGATTCATATTTCTACATTATTTTATTTTCAACTATTTCAGCAATGTCCAGAGGATTAATAAGTGTGATTGATAGGTATCAAATAGGGTATAAAAAACAATCTGTGTTAAAAGTTAATTTTTCAAACAATTTATATACGCTATTATTCATAATAATTTCGTTCTTTTATATAAATGTTAATGATCTGTTTACTATGATTCTTAATTATAAAATAATCATTTACAGCATCTTAGTACAAATTGTTGCAGTAGGATACTCAAAACTATTTAAACGCTTATCCATTTTTGAATCGGCGATCGTATCAAAAACAGCTGTTTTTTATTCCTTTAGCCTTATTTTTTACGACAGGAAGAATAAATTTTGGTAATTATTTCATTTCTATCTTAACAACTATCATAATTATTATTTGGGTAAAGAAAAAAAGTGATTTAAAAACATTATTACATGGAGTAATTATTATTGTTCCACCGTTAGTTATACAAGCTTGCTTATTTCCTCTTTTGGTTGGAGACTATAAAAAATATTGATTCACTGATTTTATTTACAGTAAGTACTTTAATATTAAGATTTTTTGTATCTTTTATAAGTTTGATTCCAACCTTAAATCAAACTGATTGGAAAAGACACAAAAAAAACTCTTTCGATAATCTTTATTTTTTAGAGCAATTTTAACGTGTATTGCACAAATAACATTTGTTTTTGTGACATCTTCTAATATTTCTTCAATTGCTTGGATCTTCTTAAATATTACATCGCTTTATGGAGTAATGTTTTCAAATTTGATTTTGAAAGAGAGTAAGAATAAGAACGAGATTTATATAATCATTGTTGTGAGTACTATAACAATTTTATCGCAATTATTAATTCATGGATGATTTACACGAAGAATTTAAAAAAGCGATTTTTGTAAAAACTATCTGCACTAAAAAAAGGCTTATATAGTTGCAAAATAAATTGGCTGGATCTAAATTTTTAGGCACTACTGCTCGATTTCGTGTCATAATTAGCCATAATGCAAATAACGGTGATTGATGTTGAGTTTAAAAACTTTCTACTAGGAAAACAAATTAAAGAATGATCTACCTTTTAGAGTGATTATTGAGTTAGTTTATTCTTAAAATTTAAAAGAGCAAAAACATAATTAGATTGAGGAGGTTTAATCATGAATCAATTGAATTTTATAGGTGTTAAAGTAGCACTCATTAATAAAGGGAAAGTATTAACTATTTTAAGAGATAATCTCCCAAACATTCCTTATCCTAATATGTGGGATTTAGCTGGTGGTGGAAGAGAAAATGAAGAATCACCATATGAAACTATGAGAAGAGAGGTTAAAGAAGAATTAGCTATTGATATTTCTGAATCAAATATTGTATGGACCAAATACCATGAAAGCATCACAAATGCAGGAGAAAAATCAGTTTTTATGGTTGCTAATATATGTGATAGTCAAATCGAGAATATAAAATTTGGAGAAGAGGGACAAAAGTATGAAATGCTAGCTTTTGAAGATTTTATTGATAATGAAGATGTAATCGAACAATTAAAAAAACGTTTCTTAGAATATCTTAATAAGTAATTTAAAACTAACCAATCTCAGTTTGTTAAGTAACAAACTCTTCTAAAACAATGAAGAGTTTGAATCTACAACCATTGATATTGCGTAATATTTTTCACCCGAATCTAGTGTCAAAGTTATGAAAAGAGCAAATAGTAAAGATGAAAACTGGGTTCAAACCTTCTGCTAAGGAAACGAAATGTCGAGTTAAGTGCTTTTTAGAGCAACAGATGATTATTTTCCTCTAAAAATAATACTAGGAAAAAGTACAAATTTAAATATAAGTGAGGAATTAATATGATATACACACCAGAAAATTTTAAACTAAAAGATGGCAGAATCTGTAAAATTCGAGAGATTCAAGTAAAAGACGCTGCAGAAACTGTTGAATATTTGAAAACCATTATGGGAGAATCTGACTTTTTGAATTCCTATTCAGAAGAAATAACCATAACTGTTGAAGAGGAAGCAAAAATGATAAAAGGCTTTAATGAATCTGATAATACACTTATGATTGTTGTTGAAATGGATGGAAGACTGATTGCAAACGGCACAATAACAAGACTGAGAAAACAGAAAATGCGCCATCGAGGAAATGTTGCCCTTGCTGTGCTAAAAGAATTCTGGAACTTAGGAATAGGGAAGAAGTTACTTCAAGTTCTCGAAGACTATGCTAAAGAATGGGGCCTTTCCCAACTTGAGCTTGACTATTTCTCAGGTAATGAAAGAGGCAAGGCTCTTTATGAGAAATGCGGATTCATCCAAGTGGGAGAAACTCCTAATGCCTATATTTTGAAAGATGGAAACCGATACAACAATATAAAAATGGTAAAAAGTATTTAGAAAAGCTTTAGTTCTACAAATCCCAGTTTATTGGATTAACAGTCCACCTGAATATCTAGAAAACTTAGTATATATAAGTGTTGATATTACTTTATGATTTCACAGGTGAGTTTTGTGTCATAATTATGACAACGGTACATAGTAGCGATGGTGACTGGGTTCTAGGCTTCTACTGGAGAAATGAAACATAGCAAAATATGTGGAGGTTAACTAATGAACAAAATAGCAGTGCTTATATATGATCAATTTTGTTATTTTGAAATAAGTGTGGCATTAGAAACTTTGGTCTTAAATGGTAGAAGGATTGATGTATTTGCAAAAACTAAAGATATAGTTAAATGTGAAGAAGGTCTAAAAGTTCTCCCAGATCAAACAATTTATGATTTAAACATAGAGAGATATGATAGTCTCTTATTACCCGGTGCGGTTGATATACGTTCAGCAGTTGAAGATCATGAAATAATTGAATTTATTAAAAAGTTTGAAGGTAAAATAATAGGTGCCATTTCTATTGCTCCTATTTTGCTGGTAAGAGCCGGCATATTAAATGGCAAGGCTTTTATGATAGGAACAGATAAAGAAGGTTTGTTACAGGAGGGATACAGTGAGGCTGATCTTAAATATATGATGGATTGGAATAATTGTATAACAAATCCTATTGAAGAAGGTTATATTCTAAATGATAATATAGTCACGTCTGTTTCTTTTGAATTTATAAGATTTGGAATTCAGTTTTGTAATATGTTGGGAATTGAAATGTCTCCAAAAAGTTTTGGATTGTAAGATATTAACTACATGTTTTATTTAGCTTTAATAAAAGCTATAAGATTTATCATCTAGGTCTCATTTCATAATTATGATAATGGTAGATAGTAACGGTGAACACTAGCTTTTAAGCGCTCTATTAAGAAATTTAATATGGATTGATGTGCTTTTTAGAATACTACTTTGAAAATGTATGTATATAGGTTTGATTAAAATTTAATATTAGAAATTGTTTTTAACATTGGCAATAACGTAAGAATTAGGACATTGGGAAATAGATAAAGTAATAGGTAAAAAGGAAGCAGATAATCCTGTTCTCTTAACTTCAGTTATAAGAAGGGGTAGGTTTGAATGGATGATTAAGATAGACGGGAAAACAGCAGAAGGAGAATTTTTAAAATAGGAGAAAAAGAAAGTAGAATATATATGAGATTTAGTAAATATGATACTCAAGAGACAAAGATTAAAAAAATTGAAAAAGATATAGAGAGAGCTAAGTTTAATTGCCTTACTTTAAATGAGTTAATTGAATTGTTAAAAATAAGTTCTTTTTCTATTTTCAATCATTGTGAAAATATTTTAAATAGAATTGGAGACTATATTTATTTAAAAAAACACACTGATATCCAAATAGAGTATTTAATTTCTTTAGTTGAACGAACGATTAAAGAAGGGGAAGAAATTCCATCTAAATATAGGTATAAAAGTGATAGCTTACTTAAAAAATTACTTAGAATATTGCCAAGTGAAATCTCTTATAAATATGCAATGTCTTGTTTTAAGCATAGAAGAAAAGCTAGAAGAGAAGTAGGGTTTAATTATTTTAAAAGAAATTCTCAGTGCAAAGAAAGTATTAACAAATTATTAGAATTGTATAGAGAGACCTTTGATAAAAGAATTTTGGAGCTTATTGCTAGAAATTATAAAGTAGGTTTTCTAGAACCAAAGGATTTGAATTTTGTTTTATCTGAAATTGAAGAAGGATATTGGAGAACTCGTATAATTGAAGTTTTAATTGAAGGTGTATTAGAAGAAAATACAATAAAAATAATAAACCAATACCCTTATGACTCTACATATGCAATGGGAAGACTTGAAGATGATTCAATACTGCCAATAATAATAGATAGTTTTGAAAGTTTTGCTAGTGATTTAGAATCAATAGGGTTAGTTTTTTGGGCATTGGGTAAGGTTGGGGCTAAAGATGAAATAAATAAATTAGCCAAGATGTTTTATCAATGCTATCCGGTGGAAGAAATTAGAAAATAATAAACTATATGTACAATTAGGCTTAGTTTTAGCTACATAGTGTAGAATATCTTGTGTAAACCTAAATTGTTCATTGAATATAAAAAGCCCCGGGTTTCGTGTCATAATTATGACAACGGCAGATAGTAACGATGAACACTGGCTTTCAAGCCACGTACTATAGATACAAAATAAGGATTGGTGTATTTTTTAGACCAATTATGGCTCACGATTGTTCTAAAAGGCGTATTGGAATAGATATAATTTGTTAATTATTAAAAAGGAGGAAGAATTGGAAGGTAAAGAAGAATTAGAGTTTCCATTAAATGTTTTTGTTGATACACAAATATTTGAAAGTCAAAGTTTTGATATAAGTGATAAAAGTAGATTAGGATTGCTAAAAAAACAAGTTAAAAAGGGTGCTATCAATTTTCTTACAAGTGAGATAATTGTTGGAGAGGCAAATAAGCACATAAAAGAAAATGTTGAAAAAAAACAATGAAATAAACCAAAACTTTAATAGCAGAGAAATAGCTATTCTTAGAAACAGTAAGTATGCTGATAGTTTTAATAAATTGGATACTGAAGAGGTAGTTCAAGAAGCGCTAAATCAATTTCATAATTATTTAAATGAGGCAGAAGTAACATATTTAGATTTAGATAGTATTGAATTAAAAACTATACTAAATGATTATTTTAATAACAGAAAGCCATTCGGAACAGGTAAGAAGAAGCACGAGTTTCCTGATGCTTTTAATATTTCAATGTTAAAGAGTTTAAGAAAAAAAGAATATCAACCCATATATGTAATAAGTGGAGATAAAGATTTTGAGGACATAAAAGGAATTTATCTTTATAAAAGTATAGATGAATTATTGAATCTTATTAATACGGATAAACTTATCGCTCAACAAGCTTTAAAGTACATCAATAGTATTAATTATAGGTTTGCTGAGGAAATTAAAGAACAATTTTTGATAATTCACAAAACATCGAAATTGACGGGTTTGATTATGATCGTAAAGGCATTATCGGTGGATATGAATATGATGAAACTGAGCTTCAAAATGTTAAGCTATGTAGTTATAGATTATAACTCTGAAGAGCATGAAATAGTAGTTGCTTTAAAGTGTTTAGTAGAAATTGTAATTAACTGTACATTTTTTGATTTAGAGAACTCTATTTGGGATTCTGATGATAAAGAATACGCTACAATGGAATATGGTTTAATAAAAGAAAATTACAATAAAAAAATTGAGATAGTTGCACGTATACACTATGAGTATGAAAATGAAGACGAAGATTCTTATCCAGAATTTGAAGTAGATAGCATTGAAGTAGATAGCATTGAAGTAGATACAGCACAAAAACTTACGCAGAGAACGTTAAATAGTAAAGGTAGACAAATCATTAATTATCCAGATCTTATTTGGGAAAATTATTGTCCAGATTGTGGATGTGGACTAACATGGGAAAATGATGGTGGAAACGATTTTTGTGATAAGTGCGCTCCTAATCATTAACAATTCACCTAAAACAAAGGAAATATACAGAAAACACCTGGGTTTAATAATAAAAGCTCTAGTAATGTGTTAGGAATAAACTACATCCACTTTTGTATTCGCTGAAATTGCTCATGATTTTACACCCGGTAGTGGTAACTTTCTAACAGAAACTTATATTACTTTTCGTAGACTAGAAAATCAAATTCTAAAGACCCCTAAGGAAACCAGATTGTAAGGGAGAAAATGCACAACCTTATTTAGGTTTTCATTAGTCAGTTTTATGGAATTGAAATTATTGATTTTGCTGTTTCAATAATAAAAGCTTTTTAATGTAGAGAGTTTTGTCAAATTTATTTTATACGAAAATAAAAATATCTTCTTAGTATGAGAAAATAGTATTAAAAAAACACATGATAACAGGAGAATGATTGAATGGCTTCTTACCTACTGTAAACTTTATGTAAAATTGAACAAGCAAGTTGCTCTACTTTACTTAGTTCGTTATAATTGAGCTATCAAATATTTGGAGGTAACATCTGTGAAGAAAAAGTTTAGTCTATTAATGGTCCTATCTCTACTGGCAAGTGTTTTTTTGAATGTATTTACTGTAAATGCCCAAGAAGAAGCAGTTGAAATTGAGACGTTAAAAGTTGCTTTTGTTCCATCCCGTGATCCCGAAGAAATTATTACAACAACAGAACCTTTGAAACAGCTCTTGATTGATGAGTTAGCTAAAGAAGGATTTGATGTTAAGAATGTCGAAATTACTGTCGGAACATCTTATGAAGCAGTCGGAGAGGGTATGGCTGCAGGAACGATTGATGTTGGTTTAATTCCTGGCGGAACATATGTCTTGTTCGAAGACGATGTGGACGTCCTTCTTACATCGACTCGTCAAGGTTTATCGAAAGACTCTGAGAATCCAGCAGACTGGAATGACGGTCAAGCGACTGAATTAATCGAAGACCAAGTGTCTTATTACAAAGGCTTAATTATTGCAGGGCCTTCTGAAAAAGGCCAAGAATTAGCTGAGAAAGTAAACAACGGAGAAGAATTAACATGGGAAGACTTAGACTCTGCTAAGTGGTCAGTCATGTCCTCCTCTTCTTCATCAGGCTACATTTATCCTTCCATTTGGTTAGGAAACCAATTCGATGGTAAACAAATTTCTGACTTATCAAATGTCGTTCAAGCAGATTCCTATCCTTCTTCCATTGCACGTTTAGCATCCGAACAAGTAGACGTAGTGGTTGGTTTTGCTGACTTACGTCGTGATAATGTCGATGCATGGATGGAAGATATGGGACGCGAAGCGAGCATTTGGGAAGAGACAAATGTCATTGGCGTTACTCCTAATGTTTACAATGACACTGTTTCTGTAAGTAAGACTTCAGAGATAATGACAGACGAATTAAAAACAGCCCTTCAAAATGCTTTTATTAATATCGCTGAAACTGAAGAAGGTAAGGAAGTCATTGCTATCTACAGTCATGAAGGCTACAAACCAGCCAAAGCTGAAGATTATGAAACAGAACGTGAAGCGCAAAAAATTCTACGTGAACAAGGTGAATAATAAATACCGACAAATAGTCTAAAACAAAACACCCACTGGACGGTGGGTGTTTCTTTGCTTGAAAGATTAAAAAAGGAGAAGGCAATGATCAAATTTGAACAAGTTTATAAAAGATATCCAAAAGGTGTATTAGCATTACAAGATATTAATTTGGAGATTGATCAAGGAGAATTCGTTGGCATTATTGGTTTATCGGGTGCAGGTAAGTCCACTCTCATTCGAACGGTTAATAAAATGCATTCCATTTCAGAAGGAAAATTAACGGTTGATGGGGTGGATGTGAGTGGCTTAAAAGGTAAGAGCTTGCGTCAGTTCCGACGTAAGATCGGGATGATTTTTCAGTCTTTTAACTTAGTAACTCGTGCAAAAGTCATCACCAATGTCTTATCGGCTTTTGTCCCTGATATCCCTTTTTGGCGCGTCTTGATTGGCTATTACAAGAAGGAAGAAGAAATAAAAGCCTTGGAAGCTTTGGACAGGGTAGGAATTCTTGATAAGGCCTATACGCGAGTCGACCAACTATCGGGTGGTCAACAACAGCGGGTGGCACTGGCTAGGACTTTGGCGCAAGATCCACGCATTATTCTAGCCGATGAGCCTGTTGCTTCTTTGGACCCAGTCACCGCTGCTGTAGTGATGCGAGATTTCCAGAATATCAATCAAACAGACAACATCACCGTCATCATCAATATTCATCATGTGGAATTGGCGCTTGAATATTGTGATCGGATTATTGGCATTCGCGAAGGAGCAATTGTTTATGATGGGCCTTCAAATGAAGTCACTCAAGAAGTCCTAAACCATATTTATAAAGGACAAAGCACTGAAGAGGAACGTGACTCCTATGAATAATCCAATACTTTCATTTATGCGTCCCAAAGAAATAGTGCTTTCAAATGGCAAGAAGGTGTATAAGAAGCGCTCTTTTACCTTGTTAATTGTTTTATTGATTACTTTATTGATTTATTTATCAGCTAAAATGACTGGTTTTGATTTACAAGTTTTAATCAAGCGTGGTGAGGAATTCTTTGTTATTTTAAAACGGATGGTACCACCCAATACGGCTTATTTTAATGAGGTAATCCCTCCGCTGCTCGATACGATTAAAATGTCTGTACTGGGGACCTTTATTGGTGCGCTTTTAGCGATACCTTATGCCATGTGGTCTGCCACTAACTTAACTAGAAATCACTGGATAACTAGTCTTTTAAAACTATTGTTGAGTCTAATCAGAACTTTACCAACCTTAGTGACCGCTTTGATTTTGACTTATATTTTTGGCTTAGGGACTTTTGCAGGGACCTTGGCAATTGCTTTATTCACCTTTTCTTTCATAGCTAAACAACTTTATGAAGCCATTGAGACAGCGGATATGTTGCCTTATGAAGCCATGGAAGCCTTAGGAGCGAATAAAATGTATAGTTTTCTCGGAGCGATTAAACCGCAAGTGCTTCCAACTTATCTGTCAGTAGCCTTATACACTTTCGAAGGAAATGTTCGCCACGCTGCTATTTTAGGTTATGTTGGGGCAGGAGGAATCGGCATTATTCTCGATGAGAATCTAGGTTGGCGAGAATATCAGAATGTCGGAATGATCCTGCTTTGTCTGTTCTTAACGGTAGTGGTGATTGAAAGTATTAGTCGCTATCTAAGAGCAAGGTTAACATAGGAGGTAGTCATGGTAGATAAAATTAATCAAATGTATGAAAGTAAAGATACGAATCGCTGGCAAGTATTGGCTTGGACGATGTTAGTAGTTGGGCTAGTCGTTTGGTCTGCTTCAACCATTGATGAAGTGGGGCTTGCTAAGCGGGGCATCACTTTTGCTGTAAGTATCATCCAAGGAATTGTTAACCCAGACAGAGAACTGCTTTTTAATCTTACGAAACAGTCGGTTCCTTATTTATTATTGGAGACGATGGCGATCGCCTTTTTAGGGACTCTGGTCGGAGCAGTCTTCTCCTTTCCTCTTTCTTTTCTAGCATCGAGTAAAGTGGTTCCGGTTCCTGTTGTAGTGATGACCCGTTTTTTGGTGATGGCTATTCGAACCATTCCAGCCTTTGTCTATGGTCTAATGTTTATTCGGGTGACGGGTCCAGGACCTTTTGCAGGCGTTATGACGATCTCAGTGACTTCCATTGGTATGTTAACCAAGTTATTTAGTGAAGCCATTGACGATATGGATAAATCCATTTTAGAAGCGCTCGATGCAGCTGGCTGCAATACTTTCGAGAAGATTCGTTGTGGGATTATTCCTCAATTATGGTCTAGTTTACTATCAACAATTATTTTCCGCTTCGATATGAATTTAAGGGATGCTTCTATTTTAGGTCTGGTAGGAGGGGGAGGAATTGGTGCACCCCTTAAATTTGCCATGTCCTCCAACCGTTGGTCGCAAGTAGGAGCCATTCTAGTAGGACTGGTTGTGCTCATTCTAGTGGTCGAATTTTCTTCTTCGTCTATTCGTAAACAATTGACAAATGGTTAGTAGAAGATAAAACACAGACTTACTAATGTAATGAGCTTAGTATTGGACTGAAACTGAATAATAGTACAAAACTTTAGAACACTCCCATTGGATTCAGTTAAAATGAATTTGATGGGAGTATTTTTGTATGAAAAGAGTTTTTAATTCAGTTAAAGGAAATATAGGTCAGTATGTAGTTTAAAATCATAATTTTTAATTATATAATTAGGTCAAACTAGGGTTTTGTGAGGGTGAAAATGAAGAACTCACTATTAACAAAATAATTTGTATAGGATTAGTGCGCGGAAATTCAATTTAAATAAAAATTTAATATTTAATGTAATAAATTAAAGGTATATTTAAATTGAATTTTATAGGAGGGAAAATATGTTGACAGGTGAATTAAAGAATAAAGTAGATAGAATATGGGAAACATTTTGGACGGGTGGAGTTACTAATCCGTTAACTGTTATCGAGTAATTTACATATCTCATCTTTATAAAAACATTAGATGATAAACAATTACAAAGTGAAGCAGAAGCGAATATATTAGGTCTTGAACCAAAAATTATATTTAAAGGGAATAGTAAAAAATACAAAAACAGCTTTGATTATGAAGACTTGAGATGGCACAATTTCAAAGAGTTTGAAGCAGAAAAAATGCATAAAACGATTGTTGAAGGAGTATTTCCATTTATAAAAGACTTGAATAGCAATGAAGGATCCTCCTTTTCTAAATTTATGACAGATGCAATGTTTCAAATTCCTACAGCTCAAATGTTAGAGAAAATTGTAACAGCAATAGATAGTTTAGTTTTAGAAGGAGATTTAAAGGGAGATCTTTATGAGTACTTGCTATCTAAACTATTTACATCAGGTACAAACGGCCAGTTTGGGACACCTAGACATATTATAAAGATGATGGTCGAACTGGTAAAGCAAACCCCATCAGACATCATAATAGAAATGAAATTAGCGTAAATGATACAAAGATAATTTGAAGATAGCCTTAAATAATGGAGAATACTGAGGTTTACATAGAGATAAAATTTGATATTTAATTACTGGGCTCTAGTAAACATTACTAGAGATTTTTTTATTTATAGGGGTGTCAAAATTCATACGGGGGTGTCAATTTTTCAAAGAGGGGTGTCAAACTATATTTAAAATCAATTAATAGATAGATGTGTATCTATATTTAGTGGTAGTTTGGTTTTGTAAAATAAAACTATATAATTAAAATAAAGAGTATTTATTAAGGAGAGTATTATGGAAACTAAAATTCCAGAGTATAAAACATTATTAAAATATATTGATGAAGTAAATGATTCCAATTTCAATGCTGAATATCGTAAGGTAGACTCATCACATACAAAATATGATGAGTATAAGAATAAAAGAGAAGATGGTGCTGAAGCAATTAATATTTTAAGGGATATTTTATCTAATTTTAATAACTTCGGTACTAATAACTTTAGCTATCAAAGAATTGATCCAGGAAAATGGCTAGATGGTTCTAATACTAAAGTTAGGAACTATCTATGGGGACAATTAAAAATTGACAGAAAAAACCCTATTGGTTTATCAATTTTTGTTGAACATTACGCAGGAACTAGCAAATTTAGAATATCTATGGACATTAAAGACACTGAAGCTACAAAAGATGATATTGAAAATTTTCATAAATTTTTAGAATTATCTCAATTTGAGGATGTCATCCTTATTGAAGGGACAAGTCAAAAAAATAATGTTAGAGAAGTAGATTATTCGTTTTCAGAAGCTAGAAATAGAGTTAAAACAGGATTAGCAGATAAGATTCAACCAAGTATAATTGTAGAATTAGACAATACTAAAACAGATGAAGACTATAATAATTCTGTTATTAAAGCTGTTAATACAATTGAAAAATATTTTTCATATGTTATGAGAAGTTACGATACCAGAGGAAGTATGTCAAACGAAACAATAACGAAGACAAATGATTATAAACTTAGTAAAAACACAATACTTTATGGACCTCCAGGAACTGGTAAAACATATAACTCAGTAAATTATGCAATATTTAATATTGATTTTAATAATATTATAAACGCAGAAGAATTAGATTTAATTAGAGAAGAATAGCAAGATGAAGAAAGTTACGAATATAGAAAGTCAGTATTTGACTTGTTAAAAGAAAAAGGATTTATAGACTTTACTACCTTTCGTCAGTCATATGGTTACGAAGAATTTATTGAGGGGATTAAACCAGTTTTTCAAAAAGGTAAATCAAGAAATAGAAAAAGCAGAGTTAGTAAAGAAATATCTTATGAAGTAAAGTCTGGTATATTTAAAGAATTTTGCTCTAGAGCGAAAAAAGATCCTAATAATAACTATGTATTTATTATAGATGAAATAAATCGTGGCAATATTTCTAAAATATTTGGTGAGCTAATTACATTAATCGAAGGTTCAAAGAGAATAGGTGAAGGCCAAATTGAAGCGATGACTGCTTCACTTCCTTACTCAGGCGATGAGTTTGGAGTTCCAAATAATGTTTATATTTTAGGTACTATGAATACCGCAGACAGATCTATTGCGTTAATGGATACTGCTCTAAGAAGAAGGTTTGATTTTATTGAGATGATGCCAAATCCAGAAATAATTAATAAGAATATAAGGAACATTTCTATATCGGAAATGCTTACAAAAATAAATAAAAGAATTGAAAGCTTATATGATAGGGAGCATACTATTGGGCATGCATTCTTTACGAGTTTAAATGAAAACTCTAATATAGAAGATTTATCAGCAATCTTCAAAAAATCAGTAATACCCCTATTACAAGAATATTTTTATGAAGACTATGAAAAGATTAGATTGGTTTTGGGGGATAACTCAAAAGATCCTTCTAATCAGTTTATTAATGAATCTCAAATAGAAGATGATTTATTTGGTAATGATACCTCTGACTACAGTGACCAAAAGAAATATTCAATTAATGACAATGCTTTTCTATTAGAAGACAGTTATCTTGGAATATATAAGAAGAGATAAGTTATGCCAAAAATTATTTCAGTTAGAGAGTACGATAAAATAATATGCAATAGTCAGTTTGAAAATGATTCAAGATACACATACGTTAGAGAAGATTACTTTGATAAGATAATAGACTTTATTGAAAATGAACGTGTAGAAAAAGATGAACAGATTCTAGATTTTTTCTCTTACAATAGAATGAAAAGGATAGGAAAAGCAATTACTTTTAAAAATTATGTTGGAATTTTAAATATAAATGATAACGTCCAAATAGAGGTGCTACCTAAAATTGATTTCATTCCAGAAATTATTAATGAAGATGAAGCAATAAAGACAACAAAAGAAATATTTTTGAAAATGATAAAAAGTATGTTAGATATTTCGAACAAAACTTTTTATAGCGCAAACCTTGATGTTGCCAATATGCCTATTTTTGAAATTTTTATAAGTCTGTATATTTCAGAGGTTAGGGAAATTATTAAAAAGGGATTAAAATCATCATATTTTGAAATTGAAGATAACAAAAATGTATTGAAGGGAAAACTTCTATTTAATAAACATTTAAAACACAATTTAGTTCATAAAGAGAAATTTTATGTTGGTTATGATGAATATGGAATTAATAGACCTGAGAATAGAATAATAAAATCAACTCTATTAATGCTTCAAAAAATGACATCAAGCTATAATAATTCTAAACTTATTAGACAAGAGTTGATTCATTTTGAAGAGGTAGAACCATCTTACAACTACCAAAATGATTTTAGTAAAGTTTCTATTGATAGAAATACGAAACTTTATGAACAGGCAATGACATGGTCTAGAATTTTCTTGTATAAAAATAGTTTTACTACTTTTTCAGGAAAAGAAAAATCAAAAGCGATCCTTTTTCCGATGGAAAAAGTATATGAAGAGTATGTGGCAAAAGAGATGAGAAAAGCTGCTTCTAAAATAGAGTGGAAGGTTAAAACTCAGGAACAAAAATTCAGTCTATTTAATTCGTTAAATGGAGAAGATATAAATAAATTTAGACTAAAGCCAGATATAGTATTATCAAAAGGGGATAAACAAATAATTTTAGACACAAAATGGAAAAAATTAATAGATAATAAGGCGAAGAATTATGGTATATCTCAAGCTGATATGTATCAAATGTATGCTTATTCTAAAAAATATAATACTAGCGAAGTTTGGTTGTTGTACCCATTAAATAAGGATATGTTGAAGTATAAAAATAATATTATTAAGTACTCTTCAAATGATAATGTTAATGTTAGTATATATTTTGTGAATTTAAAGGAGATTCAAAAAGACTTAGAAAAATTAATTAGTTTAATAGATAAAAGATAAAAGAATGTTCTGGCGTAAAGTAACTCTCAACGTATGTTTAGTATTTATTTTTTTCTTTATTGACACAATAATCAGTTTGCAAACTCCGTTCATGTGGAGTGTATAGTATTGATGTCAAGGAATTAAACTGAGAGCTATTTAAAAGCTTGAAATAAAGGGTTTTAAAATGTTTTAACAGTTAAAATTATTGATTAAAAATTTGAAAATTATTAACTTCGGGAACATGTCAATAGCTGAAAATATAGGGTTGACACTACAAGATTGATAACAAGGGGTTGACACTATAGGATTGATGTCATTATAAATTACAAAAGCAATAATATAATAATTTCGTAGATAAAAAATAGATCGAATTGACTACTTATCATACTACAAAAACAACCTATAGATAAGTAGACTTTAATTCAAAAGAGGAAATTAATATGAAACAAGATCCTATTGTACATTATATTCCACCGAAACCTATTATGAGAGAAATCAAAGTAGGAATATATTGTAGAGTAAGTAAAAATGATAAAGAACAACTTAATAGTTTATCTAATCAAATTTCAGGACTAACAAGACTTGTAGCAGCAAATCCTAAATGGCTGTTATTAGATATATACATAGATATTGCTTCAAGTAAAACAGGATCAAGTCGTAAAGAATTTACAAGAATGATTGAAGATATTAAAAGTAAAAACATAGAAGTTGTTATTACTAAAAGTGTGAGTCGTTTTGGTAGAGATACAGTTGATGTTTTAGAAGCATTAAATGTTATAAAAAATGCTCAAGCTAGAATTATATTTGAACAGGAACAAATAGACAGCAAAGAAAATGATAGTGATATGATAATTTCTGTAATTACAGTAATAGCACAAGCAGAAAACGAAACAAGAAGTGAAAATATTAAATGGGGTTTACAGAAGAAAGCAGCACAAGGAATATCTAAACTATATAATCGTAAATGTTATGGTTATTCTCATGATTCTAAAGGTGAACTTATTATAAATGAAGAAGAAGCTAAAGTGGTTAGAAAAATATTTGATTGGTATTTAGATGGTAAAAGCATTATCGGTATTGTCAAAGCGTTACAAAAAGAAGAAATTAAAACTTCTACCGGGAAAGATGTTTGGTCTAAACGAGCTATTGAAACAATACTTAGTAACGAAAAATATATTGGAAGTGTCAGATTGACTGACCCTATTGATAGGGAAACGCAATATCTATCAAAACAAAATCATCCAGCAATCATTAAACAAGAATCTTTGATCTAGTCCAAAAAGAAAAAATAAAAAGAAATAATATTATTAGAAGTGATGATGGTGTTGAGAGAAGGAACAGTAAGTATAGTTCAAAGAAAAGGAATGTGAAATGATAAAAAAAGGTATAGGCACTATAATAGAGATTTTTAATAATTATGGAATAATTAGTACCAAATCATTTAATAAAAATGGTTTTGAAGAAGAATTTCCTTTCAGAATAACTTCAGAAATGTTAATACAAGAAAATAATGAAGAATATTTTTGTTTTTACAAAAATGTATCATTTATATTAGAAAATAAAGATGGAGTTAGGAGACAAGGTAGGATTTTAGAGTTAACTAATCTAAAAGGAAAGGGAGAAAAAATCAAGAAAAAAAGGAATATTGATTCAAATAAATATGTTGATAAAGCTATTAACAAAATGAATAAATTTAATTTTGATACAACTTGTTTTAATGAAAAAAATGATAATGAAAAATATGAAATTTTGAAAGAATATAATATACAACCTAGAATGTTAAATTATTTAGTTAATGGGATATTCTTAGACAAGTACATATTAAAAAGCCGTTTAAAAGGAATAGATATTGCTATTGATGAGTTAAAACTAAATATACAATTAATACCTGCTGTTGATAGTGTTGATAAAAAATTTAGATTATATTTAATGGAGTGGATTCTTCAGTTTGAAAATGCAATAAAGTCTTATATAAGTAGGATATCATCTGATAAAAATGCAGAAGAAATTGTAAATAATACATTTATTAAATGGAAAGATAAAAATAAAAACAACTTATTTGAAAAAGCAAGAAAAGAAAGGCTATTTAGGAAGGATTCAGATGAATTTGATTATGTAAATAATAAATATGCTCCTATTGAAGATTTTATGGATCAATTAGATTTATCTGAATTAAGGCAATTTGTTCAGTATTGGTATGAAGAATCTAAAACAGCTAAAATAAAATTTTGCAGTTATCAATTAGAATTAATATTTAAATCACTAAAATTTTTTGATGATCTTTCTGTTTTGAGAAACGCGGCTGCTCATGGTAGATCTATATTGATTGGTTTTATGGATGTTGATTATAATGCAAATTGGGATTTAGAATTTGATTCTGTAAATGATAGAACAAAAATAAAAGAATGGGAATTGTATGAAATACTTGAAAAATATTGGATAAAACAAGGAGTAGATACAGATGTTATACCCAATATTATACAAACTATTTATGGAAATAAATTTAGAAAAGCGTGGGTAGTATTAAATTATTTATATATGAAATTGATTTCGCAACTTGATAGTCAAGCTTTTAAAATTTTTTATGCGCAAGCTAATAATTTTCTTTTATATCCTTTAAATATGCAAGAACTTTATGAAGAAATGAAAGATGTTAATATATTAAATTTAAAACTTTGTCACATGGGTTCTACTACATTTGAAAATATAACAAGTATTCCAGCACCGTATAAAGAAATTTCTAATGAAGCTTTTTCTGTATGGGATTATTTTATTGAATAAAATAGCCTAATCAAAAATTGGTGTTTTATCTTTTTAAAAAATATAAAATGTTGAAAAATAGGGGAAATTATATTTTGAAATAGCCTAAAAATCTCATGTGGAGAGTGTCGTATTGATGACAAGGGTTGCACCCACTGAGTAAATAAAGTGTAGAAATAAAAGGCTTATTCAACTGCTATCGTTAAAAGGTATCGGTAGCAGGGGATAAGCCTTATTTATTTAGAACTTGAAATACTTCTAGGGAACTTATCAATAAGTTGAGATTGATACTACAGAATGGATATTTACAAAATGAATCCACCTGCACCCACTAAATGTAATTATAAAAGTAATTACAATAAGGGTTCAAAAACTTATTATTTTTGCTATAATAGTATTCGTGAAAGGAGCGTTATATGAAAGAAAAAGATAGCAAAGCAACAATGGACTTTTATAATATGTCCGACTTTTTAAGAGGGCAATCATCCAAAATCATTACTAAGTTATCTGAAAATGATGAGGCTGCTTTTATTTTGAAAAACGGAAAACCCAAGGCTGTACTAATATCAAAAGAAAGATATGATCGATTGGTACAAGTAGGGATTGATATTTTAGATTATTAGGTAAGGAGATAAAGAGGACGATGGCCGTGAAGAAATCAGAATTATATTCAATTTTATGGGAGGCTTGTAATAAGCTTAGAGGTGGAGTAGAACCATCAAGATATAAGGATTATGTATTAGTATTATTATTCTTTAAATATGTTTCAGATAGATATAAAGGAAAAAGATTTGCAGAGTTTGAAGTAAATGAAGGCGCTTCGTTTGATGACTTGGTAAAAGCTGCAGGTAAAAAAGATGTTGGAGAGAAAGTTGATATTATTATCCAGAAATTCTTGGAAGATAATAAGTTGAAGGGATTACTTCCGGATGTGAGTTTCAATAATCCAGATGAGCTTGGAAAAGGCAAGGAATTAGTAGATAAAGTTTCTGGCCTAATAAAAGTGTTTGACGATGATAGAATTGATTTCAAGAGCAATATGGCAAGTGGTGATGATATCATTGGTGATGCCTATGAATATTTTATGATGAAATTTGCTTAGGAGTCAGGTAAGAGCAAAGGGCAGTTCTATACACCTAGTGAAGTGTCCAGAACAATTGCAAGACTGATTGGCATTGGGGATATTGATACAGAAACAACAAGACCTTATACTCTGCATGATCCAGCTGCAGGGTCTCATGTTATAATTGTGACAACGGCAAATAGATACGATGATATAAGGGTTTCAAAGGCTCTATCAAAAATAAAAAAACATTGGTGTGTTGCTTAGAACGATTTTTTTAGAAAGATTTTTCTAAGGAACACATCAGTGTTGGAGGATAGTGTGAGAGAAGATAGAAGAAAGTATAAATTTGAAATGAGGTGTTAAGATGAAAATAATAAGAATATTATTCAGGATTATTCTACTTCCTGTTCAAATCATTTTGACATTACTCGAATTGTTTTTAACTATGCTTTTAGAAATTGGTACTGGAGTTTTGTATCTTGTAATGCTACTTGTTCTAATAGGAACAGTTTGGGCATTTATACAAGGAGATACAAGAACAGGAATACAAGGAATCTTTTTAACCTACCTGTTTAGTCCTTACGGGCTACCATTAATTGGAGCTTTGGTAATTGTGCCAATAGTTCTATTGAAAGAGGGTATAAAGGCAATATAAAAGGTTAATGGGTAATGAATTTGATATTATTGGGATATGAGAGGATAAAAATTATGATAATCAATAAAAATAATACAATACCAATAAGAAAAAGATTGAAGGAATTATTTTTTGATTATCTGGTTATTCTTTTGTATCTGGTGCTTTTATTTGGGATAGCTATGTCAGTCTATATATTTTTCTTTAAAGGGATACCTGAAATGAATGAATTACAAGCTCAACTCACTGCAATCCTGACATCAGTAATTCCCATCATTCTGAATTTTTCCTATTTAGACTATTCAAAAGATGGAAGTTTCGGAAAAAGAAAAGCTGGTTTAACCCTTGTTTATAAGGAAAAATCTATTAAAGCCAGCCTAATAAGAAACGGCATAAAATTTTTCCCCTGGCAGTTAGGACATATTTCTACAATTCATGGCATATATACAAACTTTGATACCTTATCAATTATGCTGTCTATTGTAAGTATGACATGTGGACTACTATTGTTGTTAATGGCTCTTCTAAGACAAGACAAAAGACATTTGGGAGATTTACTTGCTAATACTCAAGTTCAATTAAATGGTAAATAATTCTAGCGTATAAAACCAATAAAATTTAATAAACATCATACTAGACGATAGAAAATAAAAAATCTATCGTCTTTTTTTATGCAAGAAAGGAGGTGCTTGATGGAATTTGATTACTTTTATAATCGAGATGGGGATCGATATAGCTTTTATATGCTACCTAAGATTTTAATCAGTGGAGACATATTTAAGAATTTGTCATCTGACTCAAAAATACTTTATTCCTGTTTATTAGAACGAACTAGTTTATCAGCAAAAAACAACTGGCTAGATGATGAAAAAAGAGTCTATATCATCTTTACTATTGACCAGGTGATGGAAGTATTAAACAAGTCCAATAAGACCTCAGTTAAGGTATTAGATGAGTTAGAAAAAATTGGCTTGATCGAACGAAAAAGACAGGGACTAGGCAAGCCTAATTTAATCTATGTGAAAGATTTTATGACGGCAGTAAATGCCGAGTGTAAAAACTACACTTCAGAAGTGAAGAATTTACATTTCAGAAGTGAAGAAAGTACACTTCAAGAAGTGAAAAAACTACAAGGAAGTAATACTAATTATATAAAGACTGATATTAGTAATAAGAATAAGAGGGGTAAGACCCAGTGTCTTGGAAGATTTCAAAATGTTTATTTAACAGATAAAGAGATTCAGGCATTAAGAGAAGAAATCCCCTATCAGCTAGACAACTATATTGAAAGATTATCAGCCTATATGAAAAGTACTGGTAGGAGTTATAAAGACCATAAGGCAACCATTCTTTCCTGGTTCTATCAAGATCAAGGCAATAAAAAAGAAAAATCACTAGTAAGAAAAACAGACTATGAGAAAGGAGTTCATCTATGAAAAAAGAATTAGAATTAAAAGAACCCAGCTATCCCTTTAACGAAAAGGAAGAATATATAAAGGACGGCATGGTTTATTGTAAAAAATGTCATGAAAGATTAGATATAAATTCAATCAAGTTTCTTCATTCAAAAATATTTCCTAGAGAGTGTCATTGTAAAAGAGAAGAAAAGAAAGCACGAGAAGAAAGACTAAAGCAAGAAGAAATTAATAGACTAAAGACAGCTTGTTTTAAATCGCCTGTTCAGTGGGAGTATACCTTTGATAATTTTAGAGGAAGTCCCACCCAACCATATATTATAGCCAAGAACTTTGCTAAAGAATTTAGTCAGATGAAAAAAGAAAACATCGGATTACTCTTTTATGGAAGTGTAGGCTCTGGTAAATCTTATCTAGCCAGTGCCATTGCAAACTATCTAATCGAAGAAGAAAGAATAAGAGTTTTAATCAAAAACTTTGCTGAAATTATTAATGATATCCAAAGTGGAGGCTTTCAGTTAGATAAGAATGAATATATTGGGAAATTAGCCAATGTTCCCCTTCTAATTTTAGATGATTTAGGTATTGAAAGAGATACCTCCTATGCCAAAGAACAAGTCTATAACATTATTAACTCTAGATATTTGAAACAAAAGCCAACTATTATAACCACTAATCTAGCTTTAGAAACAATCACTCATGGAGAAAATGACATTGAATACCAAAGAATTTATTCAAGAATCTCAGAAATGTGTATCCCCGTTATGGTGGTGGGAAATGATATTAGAAGAAACATACAGCAAGAAAAACTAGAAAGTGTAAAAGAAACACTTCTTTATGGAGGTGATGGTAGATGATTAACGAAGAAGTAAGTAACAGAACAATTAGTGTTCAAGTAAGGGCATTAAAATCATTGGCAAGAGCTATTCTAAGGCAGTTAAAAAAGATATCTAAAGAAGCTAAGAAACACGGTGGATTAGAAAAATATATCAAAAAAGAAGGCAATGAAATAAAGCTAAAAGATATGGCAAAGAAAGGTCAATTAGAAGAAATTCCAGTTAAGGATCAGGAATTAAAGGAATTGAGAAAGGAATTAAATAAGTATGGTGTCAAGTTTTCTGTGATGAGGGATAAGAAGACAGGTGAGCATACAGTCTTTTTCCAGTCAAGGGATTTAAAGATGATGGAGCTAGCCTTTAATAAGGCGGTTGAAAAGTCTGAGAAAAAGTATGATCGAAAAGAGTCCATTAATAAGCAAATAAATCAATTCAAGGAGAAGATTAAAAACACCATAGATAAGGATAAGGTTAAAAACAAACAGAAGGAGCAGAGCCTATGAGCAATATTTTACAATTTAATAATCAGGAATTTGGAGAACTCACTGTTATTGAAAAAGACGGTGAGTTTTTCTTTTTAGGAAAAGAAGTGGCAGAAATGCTGGGCTATGTTAACTCAAGAAAGGCAATATATGACCATGTAGATGAAGAAGATAAGGGGGTAACGAAATGGAACACCCTTGGTGGACTTCAAAATGTAAGTATTATTAATGAATCAGGACTCTATTCTCTTATCCTATCTTCAAAACTCCCACAAGCTAAGAAGTTTAAGAACTGGGTGACAAAAGAAGTTCTTCCAAGTATTAGGAAACATGGAGGCTATATAAGAGGGCAAGAGAATCTATCTAATGAGGAATTATTAGCTCAAGCCATATTGGTAGCTAACAATGTGATTGCAGAAAAGACTCAAAGAATTAAGGAACTTGAACCAAAAGCTAATTATTATGATAAGTTAGTCGATAAAAATCTTTTAACTAACTTTAGAAATACAGCTAAAGAACTGCACCTACCTCAAAAAGTCTTCATTGACTTTCTAATCAAAGAAAAATATATCTATCGAGATAAAAAGGGAAGACTCTTGCCATATTCTCATAGAAACAAGGGATATTTTGAAATTAAAGAATGGTACAGGGAGGATAATTCACTATTAGGAATACAGACTATGATAACACCCAAGGGTAGGAAATACTTTTTAATTCTATTAGGAGGTGGTTTAAATTGTGATTAAGACGATTTTAGAGGATATAAAAAATTTAATAAAAATAGATGACCCTAAAAAGTTTGTAATTCATTTACTTCCTTATCTAGGATTTTTCTATTTAGGAAATATATTCTCACACCATGTAAGAGGATATATAGGAGGAGATGTGATTGATCGAATCTTTCAAGCAATCATTGAAATAGGAAAAATGAACTATCTCCCAAGTCTTCATCCGAAAGACTTAATCATAGGTATAGCATTTGGTGGGCTGATTAAATTTATTGTCTATTCAAAAGGTAAAAATGCCAAGAAGTTTAGAGAGGGTAGAGAATATGGCTCAGCAAGATGGGGAGATAAAAAAGATATTCAGCCATACATTGACCCTAAGTTTGAAAACAATGTAATTCTTACTCAAACAGAAAGCCTAACTATGAACTCCAGACCTAAGAATCCCAAATATGCTAGAAACAAAAATGTACTGGTAGTAGGGGGTTCAGGTTCAGGTAAGACAAGATTTTATGTAAAACCTAACCTTATGCAAATGCACTCTTCCTATGTAGTTACTGATCCCAAAGGTACAATAGTAATAGAGTGTGGCAAGATGTTAGAAAAAAATGGTTATGATATTAAAGTACTAAATACCATAAACTTTAAGAAGTCTATGAAATATAATCCTTTTGCCTATTTAAGAAGTGAGAAAGATATATTGAAATTGGTACAGACAATCATTGCCAATACCAAGGGAGAAGGAGAAAAAGCAGGTGAAGATTTTTGGGTCAAAGCGGAAAAGCTTTATTATACAGCCTTGATTGGGTATATATTTTATGAAGCACCAAGGGAAGAAAAGAACTTTGCCACCTTATTGGATATGATAGACGCTTCAGAAGTAAGGGAAGATGATGAGAGCTTTAAAAATCCAATCGATCACTTATTTGAAGCATTAGAGCGAAAAGACCCTACACATTTTGCGGTTAAGCAATATAAGAAATACAAGCTAGCTGCTGGAAAGACAGCTAAGTCCATTCTAATTTCTTGTGGTGCAAGACTGGCTCCTTTTGATATTAAGGAATTAAGAGAATTGATGAAGGAAGATGATTTAGCCCTAGATACGATAGGGGATAAAAAAACAGCACTTTTTGTTATTATTTCGGATACAGATGATACCTTTAACTTTGTCGTTTCTATTATGTATTCTCAGTTATTTAACCTACTATGTGATAAGGCAGATGATGTATATGGTGGAAGGCTTCCAATTCATGTTAGATTCTTATTAGACGAGTTTGCCAATATCGGTCTTATTCCAAAATTTGAAAAGCTGATTGCCACCATTCGTTCAAGGGAAATTTCAGCAAGTATTATTCTACAAGCTCAATCTCAACTAAAAGCAATTTATAAGGATCACGCCGATACCATTATTGGAAACTGTGATTCGATGATTTTCTTAGGTGGTAAAGAGAAAACAACGCTAAAAGAACTATCAGAGAGCTTAGGTAAAGAAACCATAGATCTTTATAACACTTCAGAAAACAGGTCAACACAAAAGAGTTTTGGACTCAATTACCAAAAGACAGGCAAAGATTTAATGAGCCAGGACGAGATAACTGTAATGGATGGTAGCAAGTGTATACTACAATTAAGAGGTGTTAGACCGTTTCTATCTGACAAGTATGATATTACAAAGCACAAGAATTATAAGCTTTTGGAAGATTTTGATAAGAAGAATGCGTTTGATGTTGAGAGTTATATGAAGAGAAAGGATAAACCTAAATTAAGAAGTAACACAAGGGTTATTAGAATTTAAATTAAGAACTTGATATAGTATAATTATAATGGCTATATTTTTGTTTAATAACGAATAGAAAGGGGATTGTATGGAATTAAGAGAATTGACAAATAAGCTTCAGGAAGATGATTTGAATTTCAATCTATATTTTACGAGGAAGCTTAGAAACGGCAATTATGTGAGTTTTTCACCCAATATTGATGCTCAGATATTTGATGATTTATTGAATCTCATTATTGAATATTTAGGAAAATTTGAAGATAAAGAAATTATTCAATATGATCCTACTGGATATAAAGACGGAACAATAGAGCAATGTACCACTTCATATATCAATGATTATAAAAAAGTCATTGAGAGTTTTGAGAAGTCAGACAAAGTTGAAACTGAAATAGATCCAGATAATTATAATTTCTATACTTTTGAAATAAAAAAGGAAGACAAGGACTTTCCTAACATAAAAATTTTTAGGCGAGTTACAAAATTTAAAAAATTACATTCTAAAGGGATTATTGCAAGATTTAATGGAAATACGTTAAATAAAATTGAAAGTAAACTTATTGGAATTGATGGAGAAATAGATTTTATAATTATTGATGAAAAAATCATAATACTCTCTCATTATTCACTCGAGCGTATTTTTAACTTAGATGAGCAATTTAGAGACTCAGCTTCTGATTTTTTAAAGCAGGATGGTTTGAGTGAAGGAATTACAAATTTCGAAAGCTTTTATGAAGATTGCTTAAATGACGGAAGATATCGAAAGACACTAACTAAAATGACAAACGAAAATATCGATGTTGTTCAAACTTATGATAACCATGAGAACATTAAAATGACTATTGATATGTTTAATTTAGAAATTAATTACAATGAAGAACCTAGCTTCACAATAATTTATGAAGACAAAAGTCAAATTATGGATATTTTAAGGATTCTGCGAGACTCATATTATAGAAGTATTATTAATGAACAGATAGGAGTGGATGACAAATAAAGGAGTTAAATTATGAAGAAAACAGATAGGGTTATAAACATTTTAGTTAAGATAATGATGTTTATTTCTTCATACTTTCCTCTATATATCATGCTGGTAATTTTATATTTTAGTAAGATAAAAACTGGCATAGAAAATAAAAATGTTTTTTGGATAGTTTTTACTGTGGCCTTAATTCTCATGGCAGTGATATCTCTACTTAGCATTTTATTGTTAAAGTTAGGGAAAGGAACTAGAACAGTTGAAATAAAAGAACTTGAGAGACCTGATGACACTGTTCTTAGTTATATAATGACTTATATTATCCCTCTCATTGCTAATGATGGAAGTTCAAAAGAAGTATATATAGTTAATGTGTTGTTATTTATTTTAATTGGATATATTTACTTAAGGCTGAACCTTGTTTATTTAAATCCGTTATGGGCAATGTTTGGATATATTATCTATAGAGGGGCAAACAAAGAGATTGTAGTAACTAATATCCCTAGAGAATCCCTAAGAAATAAAGAATTATTAAATGGATACTATTTAAGCAATGATATTTTTATTGCCCATAAAAAACATAATATTGAATAGTTGGTAAGTTATGAAGTAAAAATTGACTAAAGCTCGTAAGTCTGTATAAGAAATATATTGATAGTATTTAAATAAATAAGAATTTTGGAGGTTGAAATGAATAAAAAGTATATGTGGCTTATATTGTCTATCATTTCACTGGTGGTGCTTTTGATATCAATATACATGTCATATAAAACAGGTAGAACAGAATATGCGTGGATAATTGGTGCTATGCTTTTGGGAATAGTATCTGGAAATAAATATAATAAAATGAAAAAAGAATAGAGAAAAATCCAAGTTTGTAGAAAAGATAATTTAATATATAAACGAGTAAGGCGATAGAAAGAAAAATCTATCGTCTTTTTTTGTACCTTAAATCAGGAGGTAAAGATGAATAGGATAAGAAGCCCTACTAGATAGGCAAGGTAAAAATATAATAGGACACATAAGCGATTGAAAAATAAAAAATCCAGTCGCTTTTTTTATTTCAAGAAAAGGAGAAGAAAAATATATGGAAAGAGAAATGATAAACATTAACGCAAATCTTGTGAAAGAACCTGAATTTACAAGTTTTGAAAGAGAAGGAGAAGAAGTAGAAGTCGCTAATTTTAGCCTAGTTAAAAAATATGGAAAGGACAAGGAATATATCAACTGTTCAGCATATGGAGAAAAGGTTGAAACAGCAAAAAGCTTTGAAAAAGGCGATTTGATTCATGTCTTTGGCTACTTTAAGACAAGAGAACATCAAGGAAAGACCTATAAGAATTTTGTCGTAAAGTCATATAACAAAATAGAAAAGAAAGATAAAAAAGAGGAGGAATAATCAATGGAATTTTTTACACAAGCAGTAGATGTATTAAAGGTATTAGTTATGGCAGTAGGAGCAGGACTTGGAGCCTGGGGCGTTATTAACCTAATGGAAGGATACGGGAATGACAACCCTGGTGCAAAATCACAAGGAATCAAGCAATTAATACCAAAGTAGAGAGGGTAAAACAAGCAAGAGAATTGAATATATATTAGAAAGACAAGCTAGTATTTCAAAAGAGCAAGATAAATGATATAATAGACATAGTATCGAAACAATAAATGAAAATAAATATATATTAAATCAGATGAAAAGAGGAGAAAATATGGCGGATTTAACGAGGGTGGACTTTAATCCTGTTTATGAAAACATTAGGAAAATCATGCACAAGTCTAGAAAAGACTTGGTTCAGACCATTAATACAAGTCTTGTTAAAACCTATTGGGAGATAGGCAGAACCATTGTAGAAGATGAGCAAGACCATTCAGATAGGGCAGAATATGGGCAGGGCTTAATTAAGGAACTTTCCAAAAACTTGAGCAAGGAGTTTGGCAGGGGTTTTTCACGATCGAATTTACAAAACATGAGGAATTTTTATTTAGCATATCCAAAAAGCCAGACACTGTCTGGCAAATTATCCTGGTCCCATTATTGTGAGTTACTTGCTATATCTGATAAAAACAAAAGAGACTTCTATGAAAAGGAAAGTGTAAATGCTAAATGGTCAGTAAGAGAGCTAAAGCGTCAGGTCAATACATCCTTGTATGAAAGATTACTTCTATCTCAGGGAAAGGATAACAAGGAAAAGGTCTTAGAACTGGCCCTAAAAGGAAATGAAATTGCCCTTCCTCAAGATATAATAAAAGACCCTTATGTTTTTGAATTTTTAGGAATACCGGAAAACAAACCCATGCTAGAAAGTGATTTAGAAAAGGCACTCATCAGGCATATAGAAAAATTTTTATTAGAACTTGGCAAGGGCTTTATGTATGTAGGCTCACAGCAAAGAGTAACCCTGGGAAACACTCATTATTATGTGGACATGGTATTTTATAATAAAATCCTTCGCTCCTATGTTTTAATCGAACTAAAAACTGGTAAACTCATGCCGGAAGCAGTTGGACAACTTAACATGTATCTAAATTATTATAAGACGGAAGTAAATGATGAGTATGACCAAGCACCAATAGGCATCATCCTATCTACAGATAAGGATCAAATACAGGCAGAATATGCCCTAGGTGGACTATCAAATCAAATATTCACATCGAAATACACACTCTATATACCGGATAGGGAAGAATTAGAAGATGAAGTAGAAAAAGTGCTTGCTTCATACCATGAAAAAGAATAAAGAAAGAGGGAAAGAAAATGGGCGTATCATACAGACCTTTATGGATAGAACTAGCCAAAAGAGAAATGGGCAAAGTTGAATTTCAAGAATATGTAGGTATTTCAGGAAATCTATTAGCAAAATTAGGGAAAAATGACTACATATCAATGAGAAACTTAGAACAGATATGTAGGAAGATGAAACTTTCTCCTAATGAAGTAATTGAATTTAAGGAGGAAAAATAAAGTTATAACAAAAAGTAAATGTTTATAGAGGGAGGGCTATATGAAAATATTTATTGTAGAAGATGAAGCTGCAATACGAATTGAATTGATTAATTTTTTAAAAAAGTATGGTTATAGTTGTGAGTATAGTTCTAATTTTCAAAATATATTACAAGAAATTATAGAGGCTGAATCAGATCTAATATTGCTAGATATAAATTTGCCTTATATGGATGGTTTTCAGTTGTGTAAGGAGATTAGAAAACAATCAGATATACCGATAATAGTTTTAACAAGTAGAGATACTGAATTAGACGAGTTAATGAGTTTAAATTTGGGTGCGGATGACTTTATAACCAAACCATATAATCCACAAATTCTATTAGCTAGAATACAAAATAACCTAAATAGGACTTATGAGCAAAAAAACATCATATTAATTGAGCATAATGGATTAACTCTTGATTTATTGAAAGGACAAATTAGCTATGTAGGAAAAACAAAAAAAATAACTAAAAATGAAATTGGTATTTTGAGATTATTAATGATTAATAAAGGAAATATTATTCTGCGAGATGCCATTATTGATGAACTATGGCAAAGTGAAGAATTTATAGATGAGAATACTTTAAATGTAAACATAGTAAGATTGAGAAAAACACTATCAGAAATTGGATTGCCTAATTATATAGAGACAAGAAGAGGAATGGGATATAGTGTATGAAATGGACTGATTATTTAGAAGATAATATCTTTAATTTAGTGGCTTTCTTATTGTTAGAATTATTTGTCGCATTTTTCCTCTGGATTATAGATGTCGAAAGTATTTTTATTGCATATATAACATTTATAATTCTTTTGTTTTTTGTAACTACATTTGTGTATGATTTTAAAATAAGATATGAGTATTATAATCAAATGTTTAACTTGTTAGATTCACTAAATGAAAAAACACTATTTAGTGAAACACTAGATTATCCTAAATTCTTGGATGGAAAAATATTGGTTGAATTATTGAAAAATATAAATAAATACCAAAATGATGAACTTGCTGACGCGAGACTTCAAAATAAAGAGTATAGAGAATATATAGAATCTTGGGTGCATGAAATAAAGACACCTATAACTTCAGCACGTTTAATAGTTGAAAACGAAAAAAATGATCTTACTTTAAGGATTGATGACGAACTTCGTAAAATTAATATTTATGTTGAACAAGTCTTGTATTATGCGAGAAGTACGAATGTTGAAAAAGACTTTATAGTTGAGAGAACTCTAATTCAAAATCTTGTAAATAAGGGTATAGTCACATATTCAAAACAAATCATACAAGTTGGTGGGAAAGTTTCTTTTAAAAATTTAGATTATACTGTATTAGCAGATAGCAAGAGTTGTTCTTTCGTGATAGGACAAATTATTTCTAATGCCATAAAGTATAGGAATGATAATTTAGAAATTAAATTCTCTGCAGAGAGACATAAAGACTTTATAACTTTAGTAATCTCTGATAATGGACTAGGAATACCTGATGAAGATATGCCATATATATTTAATAAGGGATTTACTGGTACAGTAGGACGAAGATACTCAAAGTCTACTGGAATAGGTCTGTATTTAAGTAAAAAAATTTGCGATAAGATGAATATAAAACTTTTTGCTAGAAGTAAATTGGGAGAAGGAACTTCTATTACAATGCAATTTCCAGTTGAAAGTATGGTTCAAGAAGTTTTCCAATGATAGATAACCTTTCATTTGAGTAAGGTAAATGTAATTTTAATTTATAGCAGTTAAATCCTAACTTATATATAATTAAATTAATAGATTAGGAGGATTTAATCATGATAGAGAAAATATTAGAAGTAAAAGATATTCAAAAAATTTATGGGAATAAGGGGAATATAACAAAGGCAATTGACCATATATCTTTTACAGTAAATAAGGGTGAATTTCTTGGTATTATGGGCACATCAGGGTCTGGTAAAACTACTTTATTGAATTGTATTTCAACAATAGACAAAGTTACAAGTGGTAAAATAATGGTGGATGGAGAAGATGTTACAAGATTAAGAGGAAATCAACTTTCTGAGTTTCGTGGCCAAAAATTAGGTTTTATTTTTCAAGATTTTAATCTAATTGATACTCTTACAGCTTTTGAAAATATATCTTTAGCACTTTCAATACAATCATATCCAGCTGTGAAAATAAGAGAGAAGGTAGAAGAAATTGCAAGTGCATTGAAAATTAATGAGGTGTTGGATAAGTATCCTTATCAGATGTCAGGTGGGCAACAGCAAAGAGTAACATCAGCGAGAGCAATAGTTACAAACCCATCAATGATATTGGCGGATGAACCTACAGGAGCGTTAGACTCTAATTCATCTAGAATGTTACTTGATATGTTAAATGAGTTAAATAGAAAACATGGTGCGACTATTTTGATGGTTACTCATGATGCATTTTCGGCTAGCTATTGTAATAGAATCATATTTCTTAAAGATGGGAAGATTTTTAATGAAATTACTAAAGGAGAGGATGCAAGAAAGGATTTTTTCTTGAAAATTTTAGATGTTGTATCTGTTATGGGTGGCGAACAAAATGACATTATATAAATTAATTTTCAGAAACATAAAGAAAAATATAAGTGATTATGCAATTTATTTTTTCACTTTAACAATTTCGATAAGTCTCTTTTATGCCTTCAATTCAATATCTTCTCAACCAGCTATGCAAAATCTTAGTATAACGAAGCAATTGTTAGCTAATCAGCTAGGAATTATCATATCAACACTATCTTTTTTTATGGCAATAATTCTGGGGTTTTTAATTGTATATTCTAATCAATTTCTTTTAAAACGTAGGAAAAAAGAACTAGGAATATATACTTTACTAGGTATGAAGAAAAGGAAAATATCTAGAATGTTTGTTGGAGAAACAATCTTTGTTGGATTTTTAGCGATAGTTGCTGGGATTGTGATGGGAGTTATATTTTCTCAATTACTTTCTTTGCTGTCATTACGTTTATTCGCAGTTGAAATGTCGGAGTTTAAAATGGTTTTTTCTATCACTGCACTTAAAAAGACAATTTTCTGTTTCATGATAATTTTTATTATCGTTGCGATTTTTAATGTAAGAACAGTATCTTCATCAAAACTCATAGATTTATTAAAATATTCAAAAAAAACTCAAACCATTAGGACGAAAAACACTAAGTTCATAACCCTTGGGTTAGCTGTTTCTATTATTATGAATATATTTTCATTTATAATTTTCCATAAGTATGGGATATTGCCAAGTAGTGAAAACTATTGGTTTCAAATAGCATTTTTACTTTTGACAGTAGGTACAATTATGTTATTTTATTTCTCCTCTGCATTTGTTTTAGCTTTGGTAAAAACAAACGATAAATTCTATTTGAAAGGTCTAAATTCATTTCTAAGCAGACAAGTAACTAGTAAAATTCAAACTGATTTTTTGCTACTAGCTATTATTACAGGTTTATTGACAGTATCAATTTGTGGGATTTCGATAGGTGTTAGTTCAGCGTTAGCCATGAATAAATCATCAAGTGATGCCTTGCCTTATGATTTGAATATAGTTTCTAACATAAAAATATCAGGAGATACGGACATAGTGGACTATTTAAAATCAAGAGATATTAATATAAGCACATATGCAAATAACATAGAACAAATTAGTTTATACGAAGCGGATACGAAGTACAAAGAGATATTCGAAGGACAGGATTTGGAGTTGTGGCCTATTGATGAAGGTTTATTAAATTATAATATTCCAGTAATAGGTATATCTGATTTCAATAATTCATTAAAAATGCAAGGAAAAGAACCCATTGAACTGAATAAAGACGAATACCTAGTAAATTGCAACTACAAGGGAACTTTAAAATATGTAGATACTTTTTTAAAGAGTAAAAAAAGTATTATATTAGCTGGTAAAAGACTAAAATCACATCAGAAAGAACCTTTAAACGAAACAATTTGGATGACATCTATAGGTAACAATGACAGAGGTACATTCATTGTATCTGATGATATAGCCAAATCATTACAAAAGGAGATTAATGTTTTATTGGTTATGTATAAGCAAGGTATAAATCCAGATGATGTCCTAAAAAAAATAAATCCAATTGGTCTAGAATGGAAAACAGGTGGCTATCGTTATACTGAAAAAAATATGCTAAATGATATGTTTTATGGTTCAGTTGCATTATATGTGTTTCTATCATGTTATATTGGTATTGTCTTTCTAATTACTTGTGCAGCACTATTATCACTAAAGCAATTGACCGACATATCAGATAACATATATAGATATGGTCTTCTGCAAAAGCTTGGAACAGATTATAAAATGTTGTATAGTACAGTCTTTAAACAAATTGGCGTATTCTTTATTGTTCCACTAATTGTAGCAATGGTTTATTCATTCTTCGGGATAAAAGAATTAACTAGTATAGTTGAAGATTTTTTAAATATCAATGTATCTACTAATTTAAGCTTTACATTGTTATTGTTTATAATTTTATATGGTAGTTATTTTTATGGAACATATCGAAATTGTAAACGAATGGTAGCTGAGCAGACAGATAAAAAATAGAAGGGAGGGCATTAGATATGCTTGGAAGTGTTAACTGGAGTGGAGTATTACAAAGTATTATTGATACATGGTTACCATTATTTGGTGTTATTGGTATAGCTATAATAATAGTATTAGTAATAAAATTTTATAAAAAGAGAAAAGATAAATAAAAAGAGCAAAAAGCAATATAACTATTTTGAATAATAAGAAATAGAACATAATGAATTTTGTAAAAAACGATTAGAAAATAAAAATTCTAGTCGCTTTTTTCATGTCTAATTTTGGGAGGAGATGAAGAAGTGGGAATCACAAATAGATTAAATGAAGTCAAAGATGAGATAGAAAATTTATTAGAAGAAAAGGGAAAATGTGAACTTGAACTTGAGCAATTAAAAAATCAAGAGAAGAAAATCAAAAGGCAGATTAGTCAGAGAGAAAGGAAGAAAAGGACAAGAAGATTAATCGAAAGAGGGGCAATCTTAGAAAGATATATTGAGGGTGCAGAAGAAAAAAGCAATGAAGAAATCATTGAAATACTAGATAAAGTTTTTCTGAATATGGATTGAGAGGAAAAAACAACTTAGGAAAAAGGAAGAAGTTTTGAAAGAGAGAATAACATAATCAATCTCTTAGATTTTCTAAGGGCGCAATTATACACCCTAAAGGGTGTCCTTGCGACCTGCGGTGCTTGACCCTTGCAGGGAGCAATGAAAAGGCTAAAGCCTTTATCAGGTTTTAATAAAATACAATTTCATAAAAATATCCATTCGCTTTTTTATAGTCAAGGGTAAAATGAACTCGCTCTCGCTCGCCCTTGACAATAAAAATTTGAAATGAATGGTAATCATTAAGCCGACATACTGAAACAAGAAAGTAAGTTTAGTATCGTCGGCTTTTTTTATTGTAACATTTCAAAACGCTCATTCACGAAGTGAAAGGTCAAGAAATTTTTTCAAGACCGACGCCTAAAACAAGTAAGAGAAAACAAAAAACAGAGAGGAGGGAACAGATGGCAGAGAGTTTTCATTTTAATATTTCTATGGTAAGTAGGGGAAAGGGGAAGTCAGCAGTTGCTAGTTCTGCATATATATCAAGAGAAAAAATAACCAATGAATGGGACGGAGTAACTCATGATTACCACAACAAAAAAGACTTAATATACAAGGAAATATTTTTACCTGAAAATGCAAAAGAAGAATTTAAAGACAGGGCAACTTTATGGAATAGTGTGGAACTAAATGAAAAAGCAATTAATGCTCAACTGGCAAGAAGTTTTATCATAGCCCTACCAAAAGAATTAAGTATTGAGGACAATAAAAAGCTTATTACAGAATTTATTGAAAGTAATTTTGTATCACAAGGAATGATAGCAGACCTTGCTATTCATGATGAAAGTGATGAGGGAAATCAGAATATTCACGCTCATATTATGACAACAGTAAGACCACTAAATGAAGATGGATCATGGGGGCAGAAAAGCAAAAAAGAATATGTCTTTGATGAAAAAGGTGTTCCAGTTCTTACAAAAAGTGGAAAACAAAAAACAAGAAAAATAGAACTCACTGATTGGAATAATCGGGGCAATGCTGAAAAGTGGCGAGAGAGCTTTGCAAGTCTATGTAATAAATACCTAGCAGAGAAAAACATCGAAAAAAGAGTTGACCACCGTTCCTATGAAAGACAAGGACGAGATGAAATACCTACCATTCATATGGGTGCAAGTGCTTCTGCCTTAGAAAGAAAGGGAATAGAAACAGAAAAAGGAAATATAAATCGAGAGATAAAAAAACATAATAGTTTAGTGAAAGAGATTAAGTCAAAAATAGGAGAAATCACATCATGGCTCAATGGTTTAGTTAAAACATTTCAGTCAAGGTATGACCAGTATAAAGAAGATAAAAAAGAAGAACTGGAGAACAAGGCAGAACTTTTTAATCTCTATGAATACATCTCAATTTACCATGATATTCAAGTTGATAAAAGACGAGAATTAAAAGTTTATGCTAGTCAAAAGAAAGGACTAGCTGACTTAAAAAGATTTTCCAGTGCAAGAGTATATCTTCAAAACAATGACTTAGAAACTATAGCAGACTTACAAGGGAAAATCTCTAGTTTACAAAGTAGAAATAGAAAAGTATCCAAGGAAATAAAAGCCAAGACAGAAGAAATAGATAAGCTGAATAAGTGCCTAGTCTATACTGATATTATCCGTAAAACAAAACCAGTCTTTGATAAGTGGCAAGGAAAGAAATTATTCAAGGAAAATTACTATCAAGACCATAAGGAGATAATAGACAAGTATAAAAGAGTAAGAACCTATTTAGAAAAGCAAACAGGTTCATCAGCAATCAAGCCGAAAGAATGGAAAAAGCAAGTTAATGATTTAGAGATAGAAATTGAAAGATTAAACCAAACAAAAGAAAATATCAAGGATGAATTTTCAAAGATTAATCACATTAAGTATGCAGTAAAAATAGTCAATGATGATTATGGGATTGACCTATCCATTGAAATAGATAAGGCAATTAAGAGAGGTGAAAAGCCAAGTATCATTGAACAGATTAAGAAATTTGAAAAACAACAAGAAAAAGATGATAGATATAGACAAAAAGCAAAGGAGAAACATCAAAGGAATGAAGAAAGATAAGCATCGTTTAGAAAATAAAAGATGAAGTCCTAAATTGGGAGAACATGAAACAAGTAGGAATAATTAGAAATTGAGGGCTGAACGAAATGTTTAGCCCTTATAAATTTAGGAGGAGAAATGGCAGAAAGAAGAATGATATCAAAATCTGTTATTCAATCAGATGTTTTTTTAGAAATGCCTTTATCCTCACAAGCTCTATACCTACACTTAAATATAAGTGCAGATGATGATGGTTTTGTTGGAAATCCAAAGACAATTATAAGAATGATTGGAGCAAGTGAGGACGATTTTAAGATATTAATAGCAAAAGGCTTTGTTATTATATTTAGAAGTGGTGTTTTAGTCATAACTCATTGGAAGATAAATAACTATATTCGAAAAGACAGATATAAAAAAACAATGTACCTTGAAGAAAAACGAGAAATAAGGCTTTCAGAGATAGGTTCATATATAAAAAATGATTCTGGTAGTCATTTGGTATACCAACGGTCTACCAATGGTCTACCCAGTATAGGGGAGGATAGATTAGGTAAGGTTAGTATAGATAAGGGGAGGGTAGAAAGAGAAAAACCGTCCACCTCCCTTTATGGTCAATTTAAAAATGTTAAGTTATCAGAAGAAGAATATAAAAAACTAGAGGAAGAGTTAAAAGACCACACTCAAACCATGATAGATAAATTATCAAGGTATATGGAAAGTAGTGGTAAGAACTATAAGAACCACTATGTAACGATACTTAACTGGTATGAAGAAGATAAGAATAAACTTATAAATAAATCAGATAAAAGAAAAACTACATCTAACTATGATGATAGTCCTAGTATATAAGAGGGTGGACAGGGCTTTTTAGATGAGTTAATACAAAAGATGATTAATTCTATAGGGAAGAATAAAAAAGCCTTTAAATTGCCTTCCACCATTTAAGAAATGAAAATCAAGAATAAATATAAGGACGATTAGAAAATCTAGTCGTTTTTTAGTTTAGGAGGAGAAAATGAGCGATAAAAATATACAGACCATAAAAATCAAGGGAGTTAATTTTCAGTACAATCCAGATAGAGATTATGAAAAAGATGGTCATGTTTACTGCAAGTCTTGTAATGAACAAGTAGACGGACAAGTAATGGACTTTATAAATAAAAAAATGATATTTAGAAGAGCCTGTAAATGTGATAGAGAAAGAGAAAAACTTGAAAAAGAAAGACAAAGAGCCTTAAAGGTTGAAGAAATAAAAAAAAGATGTTTTGTAGAAAGTAGTCAAAGCAAATATACCTTTAGAAATTCTGATGAACTCATAGATAAAGACCTAATCAGAAAGGCGAGAAACTATGTAGATAAATTTGAAGAAATGAGAAAGGACAATATTGGTTTAATCATCTATGGAGGAGTGGGAAGTGGAAAAACCTATCTTACTTGTTCCATAGTTAATGCTATAATTGAAAAATACCTTTATGAATGTAAAGTTATGAACTTTTCTCAAATACTAAACGATTTACAAAAAGGAGGCTTTAACCTTGATAGAAATGAATATATCAATAGCCTAGCTAGTAAGACCCTACTAGTTCTTGATGATTTTGGCATAGAAAGAGATACAGAATATGCACTAGAACAAGTCTATAATGTGATAAATGCAAGGTATCAGAAAAGTAAACCGACTATTATAACAACCAATATAGATTATAGAGAACTGGAAAGGGAACAAGAAAACCTAATGCTGGCAAGGATTTATTCAAGAATAATAGAAATGGGAGTACCCTTAAAAGTAGATGGCAAGGACAGACGAAAGGAAAAACGAAAAGAAAAGATAAAAAAAGCAAAAAATTTAATAGACGACTAAGAGCGACTAGAAAAGTAAAAAACTCTAGTCGCTTTTTTTATTACAACAAAGGGAGTAACGAAATGTTACCCCCTTATTTTTATAGGAGGAGAAAATGACGAAAAAGAGAAAATTTATTGTAAGAAGAAAATTTAATAAAAATCGAACAGCTACCGAAGCCTTTCTAAGTCTTATGATTGAAAACAACAAGACTACTTCTAAAAAGAAAGTACACATTGCTAAAGAGAAAGAAATAGAATATAATAGAGATAATTCAATTCAATCTTGCTTGTTAGAACCCTCAAAAGAGGAGGACTAACAATGCAAAGTAAATTTTATTCAAATCGAGTGGCAATCTATTGCCGCCTATCAAAAGACGATGAGCAGAAAGGAGAGAGTGCCAGTATAAAAAACCAAAGGGATATGCTTGTTGATTATTGTAATCAGAGGTCTTGGAATATTCATGACATCTATATTGATGATGGATATACAGGGCTTAATATCAACCGACCATCTTTTCAAAGAATGATTGAAGATATAAAGACAAGAAAAATAGATATAGTCATTACAAAAGACTTATCAAGATTAGGTCGAAACTATCTTCAGACAGGAAGATTTACAGAAGAATTCTTCCCAAAGCATGGCGTTCGATATATTGCAATAAATGATGGTGTAGACACTATTCAAGATAACAATGAGATAGTACCCTTTAAGAATGTTCTAAATGAGTTTTATTCAAGAGATGTATCTAAAAAGATGAAATCAGCCTACCTAACAAGGGCAAAGCAAGGTAAATTTATAGGTTGCCTTGCCCCCTTTGGTTATATGAAAGACCCAGAAGACCCTCATACTCTAATAATTGATGAAGAAACAAGTCCTATTGTAGAGAAAGTTTTTCACCTAGCCTATTTAGGATATGGAGTTCAATATATTAGGACTGAACTTAGGAAAGAAAAAATACCAACCCCTACATGGTGGAATAGGAAAAAAGGTCTTAGAAACAAGTATACCAAGTGGGAAAAGGAAATAGAGGGTGGGGAGTTTATATGGGATTGTACGACTTTAACAGAGATGATACAAAACCCTGTTTATCTAGGTCATACTGCAAGCCAAAAGGCAAACCACAAATTTAAAATTGGTTGGTTATCAGACAAACCTCAAGAAGAATGGATAGTAGTTGAAGATACTCATCAACCGATAATAGATGAATACATCTTTAGAATAGCAAATGAAAAACTTAAAAGTAGAAAAAGACCATATAAGACAGGGGAATTAAATCTCTTTTCAGGTCTAATCAAATGTCCCGACTGTGGTAAGTCCTTAAATATAGTCAGAAACAATTCAAAGAAGAAAGAAAAATTATTTACTTGTAACACATATAGAAGATATGGAAAAGACTTTTGTAGTCAACATAGAATTTTCTATGATGACATCTATGAGATAGTTTTGGAAGATATTAGAAAAAATGCAGAACTTGCCTTATCAGATGAAGAAAGAATTCTAAAAACACTTGAAGAAAGCAAGACAAAAAATCAAGATATGGAGTTACAACAAATAGCACTTTCTATTGAAGAAGATAGCAAAAGACTTAAGGAATTAGAAACAAAGGTTGAAAGACTTTATGACGATTGGATAGACAATAAAATCAATGAAAAAAACTTCAACCGTATTCTAGAAAAGACACAGTTAGAGCAAAAAATACTACAAGAGCGTATTGAGAAGAATGAAAAGCTATTTGAAGAAGAAAATGAAGATGAAGAAAATATCTTAAAATGGCTTGAAACAATAAAACAATATAAGGACATTCGAAAATTAGATAGGCACACCTTAAATGAACTCATCGAGAAAATCTTAGTCTATGAAAAAGAAGTTATAGACGGAGAAATCTCTCAAATCATTGAAATTCACTATAATTTTATATCCAAAACTATGGAACACAACCTAATATATAATCTCTAACTAGCCATTAAACAATTGATGGCAGGAGGAGGGATTGTCTTAATCGGATTGAAGCTAATTCCGTTACTGGCAAATGTATTGAAGTAAGGAGAATGATATATGTTTGGAATTTTCGATAAGATCACAGAGTTTTTTAAAGAACTTTTAATCGGAGGTATCCAAACAAACCTTGAAGATATGTTTATCGACATCAATTCAAGAGTGGGAGAACTAGCTACAGATATTGGTCAAACCCCAATGGGATGGAACGGCGAGGTATTTTCATTTATAAAAAGCATAAATGATTCGGTTATCATTCCCATTGCGGGTTTAATCATTACAGCTGTTTTATGTATAGAACTTATTAATCTGGTGATGCAAAAGAACAATATGCATGACACAGATACTTTTGAGTTCTTTAAATACATTATTAAAATGTGGATAGCTGTGTGGCTTGTATCTCATGCCTTTCAATTTTCAATGGCAGTCTTTGATGTCGCCCAACATCTAGTGAGTCAGGCAGCAGGAGTAATTAATACTTCTGCTACTGTTTCTCCAGATGAAATAGTTGCAATGGTTGAGCAGTTAAATGAAAAGGAAGTAGGAGAGCTACTAATGATTCTTGTAGAAACTTCGTTGGTTAAAATAGCCATTCAGATAGTTTCTCTCGTCATCATGCTTGTGGTTTATGGGCGTATGTTTGAAATTTATGTTTACTCATCGGTTTCAGCTATACCTTTTGCCACTATGGGCAATAAAGAGTGGGGACAAATAGGGACAAACTACATTAAGGGTTTGTTTGCGATAGGACTTCAAGGTTTGTTTTTAATGGTATGCCTCGGTATTTATGCCGTATTAATTAAAACAATAGAAATAACAGATATTCATCAAAGTATTTTTATGGTACTAGGTTACTCCCTATTACTTGGTTTGATGATGTTAAAGAGTGGAACACTTGCTAAAAGTGTTATGAATTCACATTAGGAGGAAAAAGATATGAATAAAAAGAAAAAAATAATGTTATTAGTAACTGCAACAGTAACTGGTCTTGGATGGTTAGTGAATGAAATAAAAAAGAAAAACAAGATAGAAAAATTGGAAGATGAAATAAGAGAGCTAAAGTATTCAAGTGAAGCACTGATGGTTTATCAGCATGAGAAGAATAAAAGAATGGAAGATCGTTTAGATGAATTAGTGGATGAGTTTGCTAGTGTCTATACTCACATGGAAGAACTAGCGGAGATTAAATAAGATGGGGGATTCTTATGGCTTATGTACCAATACCTAAAGACTTAAATAAGGTTAAAACAAAAGTTGCCTTTAACTTAACCAAAAGACAATTAATTGGCTTTACCTTGGCTGGGCTAGTGGGTTTTCCTGTCTATTTATCCATTAGAAAATTTGTACCAAATGATATAGCAGTAATTACCATGATACTTGCAACCTTACCGATCTTTTTTGTGACCATGTTTGAAAAAGATGGTTTAAGATTTGAACAGTATTTTAAATATATCTACCTTCACAAGTTTTATCAGCCTGGTAAAAGAGTCAGAAAGGAGGTTCTAAGAAATGAACAGAAAAATAAAAATGCAAGAAAAAACACTAAAAAGAAACAAACAAGCCCTAAGAGAACAAAAAAGGGATTTGAAAAGTCAGAGAAAAAATCAAAAGCAAAGTCCAATGCCAAATAAGACAGGGGTATTGGATTTTTTGTTTAAGAAAGAGAAGAAAAGATACACCGTAGAAGATACCATACCTTATCTAAGAATGTTAAAAAATGGGGTTTGTCAGATCGATGAAAGACATTTTAATAAAACTATTTCTTTTGAAGACATTAACTACCAACTGGCTTTAGAAGAAGATCGAGATTTAATCTTTAACCAGTTTGCTAACTTCCTAAATTCTTTTGACCCAAGTATTGGGATTGAGTTTTCATATATTAACCAGTTGGGAAGAAATGAAGAAATGAAAGATGCCATAAAAATTCCTGACAAGGGAGATGACTATGACGAAGTAAGAAAAGAATTTAGACAAATGCTTAAAAATCAACTGGCTAAGGGAAATAATGGACTTAAAAAATCCAAGTATATTACTTTTACCGTTGAAGCTGATAAGCTAGAACAAGCTGTTGCCATGCTTGAAAGAATAGAAATTGATATCTTATCCAACCTAAAAAGTATGGGAGTAAGGGCAGAAAGTCTAAATGGAAAAGAAAGACTAAAGGTTATCCATGACATTTTAAATCCTGATAAGTCATTTGATTTTTCATATAAGGATATTACTAAGAAAAAGACCAGTAAGTCCTTTATTGTTCCCGATGAATTTAACTTTGTACCAAGTAAATATTTTAAGTTTGGCAAATACATCGGAGCAACCAGTCATTTTCAAATACTTGCTAGTGAACTATCTGATCGAATGCTGGCAGAATTTTTAGATATTGACGATAATATTAATATTTCTTTTCACATTCGCTCCATTGAACAATCAGAAGCCATTAAGATGGTTAAGAGAAAAAACACTGATATTGATAAGATGAAAATTGAAGAACAGAAAAAGGCAGTTCGTGCAGGTTATGACATGGACATCATTCCATCAGATATTAATACCTATGGAGAAGATGTAAAAGTTCTTCTAAAAGACCTCCAAAGTCGTGATGAGCGTATGTTTATAGTAAGCATTATCTTTATGAACTTTGCTCGAACTATTCAAAAGTTAGAAAACACTTTGGTACAAATTTCTTCTATTGCCAACAGACACAACTGTAAGGTAAAAAGCTTAGACCATCAACAGGAACAAGGTTTAGTTTCTATCCTACCAATAGGAGTCAATCAAATTGAAATTAATAGAGGACTAACCAGTTCATCAACGGCAGTCTTTATGCCTTTTACAACCGAAGAGTTATTTATTGATTCATCAAATAGCCTTTACTATGGCTTAAATGCTCTAAGTCATAACTTGATAATGGCTGATAGAAAGCTTCTTAAAAACCCAAATGGCTTGATATTAGGAACACCTGGTTCTGGTAAGTCTTTTTCAGCCAAGCGTGAAATGGCAAATGCCATCTTAGTTACAGATGATGATGTCATTATCTGTGATCCAGAGGGAGAGTATGGAAGTCTTGTTAAACAGTTTAATGGAGAAGTAATTAAAATTAGTTCTAAGTCTAAGGATTATTTAAATCCCTTAGATATTAATATGAACTATGGAGATGGTGATGCTCCCTTAAAGGATAAGGCAAACTTTATTATGTCCATGTTAGAACTTGTTGTAGGAGGATCTGGACTAACGGCTGCTGAAAAATCGGTCATAGATAGATGTTTACCTAAGATTTATGAGAAGTATTTTGAAGATCCCAAGCCTGAAAATATGCCGGTTTTAGAAGATTTGTATGATATGCTTCGCACCCAGGAAGAATCGGTTGGAAGAAAACTGGCGACAGAAATGGAAATCTATGTAACAGGTTCACTAAATGTCTTTAACAATCACTCCAATGTGGATTTAAATAAGCAGTTACTTTGCTTTGATATTAAGGAACTTGGAACGCAATTAAAGAAAATAGGAATGCTTGTTATTCAAGACCAGGTTTGGAATAAGGTATCTCAAAATAGGGGAAATAAGTCGACTAGATACTACATTGACGAGTTTCACTTGCTTTTAAAAGATGAACAAACTGCCCAGTATTCAGTTGAGATTTGGAAGAGATTTAGAAAATGGGGAGGGATTCCTACAGGTATTACCCAAAATGTAAAGGATTTACTGGGAAGTAAGGAAATAGAAAATATCTTTGATAATACAGATTTTGTTCTCATGCTTAATCAAGCACCAGGGGATCGAGATATACTAGCTTCTAAATTAAAAATTTCTTCTCCCCAATTAAGATATGTAACCAACTCCAATGCAGGGGAAGGGCTAGTCTTTTTTGGCAATACCATTGTTCCCTTTATTGATAAATTTCCTAAAGATACGATTCTTTATGAAAAGATGACCACTAAGCCTGAAGAGGTGAAGTAGATGAAAAAGAAAAGGAAAAAAAGTTTTGATGAAAAATTAAGACTAAGTAGGGAACAAGGAAAGAATATAAATGAAGAATCAAAGCTTAAACATGGAGACGATTATCTGGGAAAAATCATTAAGGATAATGAGAGGTTTCAGGATAAGAGAAAAACTAGAACAAGTAAAAGACAAGTTAATTCAGATGTCGTTGAAAACAAAAAGGAAAGAAGACATCGAGAGCATTCGGAACTTGAACAAATTAGGGAGGAGAAGAAGACCTCCCTAGCCGATTATAAAAGCGAAGGCTCTTTTTCTAATCAAGAATTAGGAAAAAATAAAAGTTTTTATAATAGGAAAACAAAGTCCGATAAACAAATAAGACAAGAAGAAATAAAAGAAGTAAGAAAAGGCTCAATATCAAATGATAGAGAGCCTTTTTTTAATAAAAAGGATAAGAAAAACACTTTTAGAAAACAGGGGGAAAAGTATAGAGTATCTCAGTCAAAACAATTAAAAGAAGTTTATGATCCACTAGAAAAAGATACAGATAATGATGGAATCATCGACCGATATGATAATAACTTTAAGGATAGTGATTACTTTGAATCCACCTATGATGTGGAAGATGAAGAAGTAAAAAATCATCAGGAGATTTTACAGACAAAAAAAGCTAGACAAAGAAAAATTGGTCAAGATTTTAGAAGAAAGGAAGAAGTAAAAAGATCTAAGAAAAAACTAGAAGAAAGTTATAAGAAGTCAACGGAAGATATCTATGACCCACTAGGAAAAGATCTTGACAATGATGGAATTATTGACCGATATGACCATGACTTTAGAGATAGCGACTATCTTAAATCAACCTTTGACTTAGACGACTTAGGGAAAGAAAAGTCTCAAAAAAACAAATATTATCAAAAGAAAAATAATAAGAGAAAAAATTATTCGGAAGAAAAATATACTAGAAGTAAAGATTCAAAAAAGGATCAAACTAAGGGTAAGAAAGTCATTGAGGATCGAAAAAAGAAGAACAACCAAGCAAAAGATTTTAATAAAAAGCTTAAAAAAGAAAAGACCAATAGTGCTTTACTACTAGGAGTAGCTAAAAGTCAGGAAGTTGCAAGAGATTATCTATCAAGTGGAAGTGAAGAAAATGCTGGGGTTGAAAGTGGTGAAAAGCTTGCGGATACTAGTTCAAAGCTTATTCATAAACAGCAAAAATATCTTAATAAGAGAAAGGCAAAAAAGGCTTATAACCTAAAAGGTCAAGATAAGAAAATTAGAAAGAAAAAGTCCAAGCTTGATTTTAGAGAAGAACTTGAAAGGGCAAGGGCAAGTGATAAGTATAAAAAGGCAAGTGCCTATAAGAAGTTTCAAAAAAGAAGACAGATGAAGGCACAAATTAATAAACAGCATAAAACAAGATTCAGAGATCGAGTAAAGGAAAACTTGCTCGGTCTTTTTAAAAATGCCAGAGAAATGGTAGTAAGAAAGTCTAAGGCAATCTTAATAGGTCTAGTTGGAATCATTGTCTTAGGAACATTTATCATAAGCTTTGGGGGTTCAACCATGACAGGCTTTATGAATACGGCAAGCTCTACCCTTGCCACTTCTTATCTCTCAGAGCCTAATGTCTTAACAGAAGTCAATCAACACTTTTCCTTTATGGAGCAAGAGTTACAGGATAAGCTCGATAATATTGAGTCAGCCCACCCAGGTTACGATGAATATATTATTAATAAGGATGGAGAAATCTATCACAATACCCATGAACTACTATCCTACATTACTTCTAGATATGGAGGTTTTGAATCAGTAGATGAGGTTAAGGGACTCTTAGAAGAATTGTTTGAAAAGATGTATGACCTTAGTTATGAAACAAAGACAGAAATTCGCTATCGAACAAAATATGAAACGAGAATCGATAGCAATGGCAATAGGTATCGAGTAAGGGTTCAAGAAGCTTATGAGTACAAAATTTTTATTGCAAACCTAAAGACTCGTTCAATGGATAGCGTAATAAGAGAAATACTAGCAGACTATCCAGATAATATTGTTCACTATGAAGCCCTACTTGCTAGTGGGGGTAATATGGGAGACTTTTTTGGTTCAAGTTCAGTAGATTTGTCTGAAATTATCAACAATCCAAACTTTGGCAATCCAGGACTTGCCTTTGATGATGCAAGTGTTCGACAGTTATTCTCAGAGGCTGAAAAACATATTGGAAAAAGATATGTCTTTGGAGCAAATGGGCCGAACAACTTTGACTGTTCATCTTTTGTTTGTTGGTCATTTACAAAATCAGGTATTAAGGATATGCCTAGAACAACTGCACAGATGATTTATTCTAATTATTGTACTCATATTAGTCCATCAGAAGCTAAACCTGGGGATATTATCTTCTTTAGCGGGACCTATAACAGTGGATCAGCGATTTCTCACGTGGGCATTTATGCTGGGGATGGCATGATGATTCACGCTGGAGATCCTATTCAATATACAAGTATTAATTCAAATTATTGGAAACAACATTTTTATGCTTTTGGTCGACCAAGATAGGAGGAAGATAAATGAGTCGAAGACTAAAAACAGTTAGAAATAAAATCAATAAAACCAATGAGAAAATAGCCCTACTCCAAGAAGAGTTAGGGCTTTTGTTATTAGAAGAGGAGGAATTAGAGGATCAAGAAATTATTGCAATTTGTAGAAAAAACAAGATAACACTAGAAGATTTAATGAAAAAAATTAAAGAAGATAAAAAGGAGAATAGAAATAATGAAAACATTTAATAAAAAAATAAAAATAGGCTTATTAGCATTTGTAATTGCCTTTACTACCATAGCAAGTTCAATAGTAGCTGGGGCAAAAACAGAAGAATGGAATAAAGATGACTTTCTTTATAGTAATGACACCACCATTATTGCTCTATCTGATAAGGGGATAGAAAAAAGTAAGAAAAACAAGGAATTAAAATTCCCAGAGGGAACAAGAGTTATTCGAGGAAACTATTCGCTTTCCAATTCAGCAGATAGTAAGCGATTTGAAAGAGAGTTTGGTCGAGGTAAACATTGGAGCAAGGTTATTATTCCAGATAGTGTGGAAAGATTAGGTTATGCAACTTTTTATACAGGAAAGATAGATGAGGTAGTCTTATCAAAAAATCTTAAGGTAATAGGCGGACTATCCTTTTTTATGAATGACTTAAAAGAGGTTATCCTACCTGATGATTTGGAAGTTATAGAGCATAACGCCTTTGAAAGAAATAAACTGTCAGAGATTGTTATTCCAAAATCCGTTCGAGAAATTGAACAATATGCCTTTGTCAATAACAGACTTCATACCATTAAGATTTTAGGTAATCCTGAGATGAGTAAGGTGGGTATATTTAGTAAACAAAATGCTTTATATAAGCCTAAGCAAAATCCTTTCTATCAAGACCACTTTGGCTTAAATGGAAAGATTAATTTTGAAAAACTAGCTGAGGGATTAACATTTAAAGAGGGAGAATACTCATTTATTGGCGATGAAGTCGATGAGGTCAAGATGGCATTTAATCTTGAGGGGACAAGCTACAAGGGAGAAATGACTATTGTAAACCCTAAAAAGTATCCGATAGGTACACAGGTAAAGCCTGATGTAAAAGACAAAGAAATTCAGACAGAACCAAAAGAAAGTAAGGATCAGTCAAGTCAAAAAAAGGTTGATGTTAAAATCAGATATCTATTTGAAGATAAAAGTATTTATAATGAAGAGGTAATCCAAGCGGATATTGGAGCTATCTTAGACGGTGGTGACATACCAATGATTTCAGATGATATGGAATTTATGGATGGGTTTTTACTATACGAGGTCAAGGGCGATGGGAATGATTTAATTGAAAGAACAGTTGCCTATATTAAAAAAGACCAAGAAACTCAAACCGAGGAAGATAAAAATGATGCTTCAAGTCAAACGGATTTAACAATGAAAGACTTAGAAGAAATGACAAAGACTAGTGAAGAGTACAAGAAAAAGATTGAAACACTAGAAAAGGATTTATCTTCTACTAAGGATAGTGACCTTGAAAAGGGAAAAGAAATTAAGGACTTAAAAGATAAGTTAGACCAACTTAAAAAAGAGCTTGATGAAAAAACTAATCAGCTTGATAAGGAAAAAGACAAGGACTTAGTTAATAAGATAAAAGATTTAGATAATAGATTAGAAGACTTAAATAAGAAACTTAAAGATTTGGGAAATAAGGAAGATGAAAAACTAAAATCAGAATCCAAGGATTTAGAAAAGAAATTAGAGGAGTTAGAAAAGTCACTTAAAAGCAAGGAGGAAGTCAACCAGATACAAAACAAAACCATCAGTAATCTAGATAAGGAGATTAAGGACTTAAAAAATAAGTTAAATTTAAAGACAAATGAAGAATTAAAAGAAAAAGAAAACAGTCAATTAACATCTCTAATTAAAGAGATGGAAGGAAAGATTAATGAGTTAAAAAACACTTCTAATAATCAAGCTAGTTTATCTTCATCTCCTTTACAAGCTTCTTCTCAAGTAAAGGCAAGTCCAATCACTGAACATACAACCAGCTCAAAGGATTCTAATCAAAAACCAGAAGTTAGTGGAACAAATGATAGTTCTAATGAGTCTAAAAATAATGAAGTAAAAGATGTTCGCTATCCAAATAAGTCAACAGCAAAAGCTCCAGTTAATCCAGTAGAAACATCAGATGGTAAGGCTGTAAATACAAATAAAGGGGTGGCAAGTGCTCCGTCTAAGGCAAGAGCAACAATTGAGGAAAATGTAGATAATGCTAATAATGACTATCCAATACATCGTGGTGATTCTGAGGGACTTGATTATTCAGCAGACGCTCGTCAATTTGTGACCTTTACCACAAAGAATGGAAAAAGCTTCCACCTAATTATCAACCATGACGAAGAAAGTGAAAATGTTATGCTTCTTACAGAGGTTTCAGAAGATGATCTCTTAAATATGGTAGAAAGCAAGAAAGAAGAAGAAAAAGAAGACATTCCTGTTAAGGAAGAAGTTGTTGAAAAAGTTGAGGAAGAACCTGTTAAGGAAGAGAAAAAATCCTCAGCAGGAACATACTTCCTACTTCTTCTAGTAGTTGGTGGAGTAATTGGTGCTGGATATTACTTTAAGGTCATAAAGGGCAAAGAAGCCAGTGAATTAGAGGGCTTTGAAGAAGACTATGAAGAATATTATTTTGATGAAGCCGAAACAAATGATGAAAAAGATGAGGATGATGAATTAATAGAAGCTGAAGAAGAGATTGATACAGAAGATTTATTGTAAGAAAAATTAAAATACTAGAATCTAAAAAGCTCTCCCGAATATGATATAAGATTTGGGAGAAATCTTGAGCGAAGGAGAAATTCTTCGTTCTTTTTTAATTTATGGAGGGAAAAAATGAGATTAGTAATTGCAGAAAAACCCAGTGTCGCCTTAACTATTGCCAAGGTAATTGGAGCTAATAAAAGAAACAATGGATATTACTCAGGTAATGGCTTTTATGTTTCTTGGTGTGTAGGACATTTAGTGGGGCTAGCAAGTCCTGATAAATACGATAAGAAATATGCCAAGTGGACGATAGAGGATTTGCCCATATTACCCAAGGAATATATGTATGAAATTAATCCTAGAACAAAGAAACAATTTAATCTTTTGAAAAAACTAATGGCAAGAAAAGATGTAGAAGTTATTGTCAATGCTTGTGATGCTGGACGAGAGGGAGAGGCTATCTTTCGATATGTCTATGACTATGTAAAGTGTAAGAAGAAAATTGAAAGGCTATGGATATCTTCCATGGAAGATCAGGCTATTAGAGAGGGCTTTTACAAGTTAGAAGATGGGGAAAAATATGAGAACTTGTATGAATCAGCCAAGGCTCGTGCTATGGCAGATTGGTTAGTTGGAATGAACATATCTCGTCTTTATTCTTGCCTTTACAAGCAAAACTATTCAGTAGGAAGAGTACAAACGCCGACTCTCAATATGATTGTTACCAGAGATCAGGAGATTGAACACTTTAAAAAGGAAAAGTATTATACAGTAGAAATTAAGCTTAAGGATTTTAGCTTAAGTACCCAAAGAATTGATGATATAGAAACTGCCAAGCAGTTAAGAAATTTAATCGATGACCAGATAGAAATTGATGATGTAATTGAAAAGGAAAAAGTAACCAAGCCTGATAAATTATATGATTTAACCACCCTTCAAAGAGAGGCTAATAAAATCTATGGCTTTTCTGCTAAAGAAACACTTGATTTAGCCCAAAAACTTTATGAGAGAAAATTAATCTCTTATCCAAGAACAGACAGTAGATACCTAACCCTTGATATGAAGGAAAAAGTAGATAAATACCTCTTTATGCTAAAAAGTGATTTAGAAATTGATGAAAAGAACTTCTTATCGATTTTTGACTCAAAAAAGGTAAGTGATCACTATGCTATTATCCCGACTGAAGCAACACTTGACTTTGATTTTAAAAAGCTTTCGGAAGATGAAAAGAAAATTTATCGATTAATTGAAGCTAAGTTACTCATGTCAGCATCTAAGTCTTTAGTAGAAAGTATGACCAAGGTTATTTATGTCTATGATGGTATGGAATTTACAGCAAGTGGAAAAACGATTATTGAAGAAGGTTTTAAGCAATTTGATTTATCGCAAAAAAAGAATGAAAAGAATCTACCAGTTATTAAAAAAGGCGATATTTATGATGTAAAAGAAACATTAATCAATGAAAAATATACCCAACCACCAAAAGCCTATACAGAGGACAGTCTTTTAAAAGCAATGGAAATTGCTGGTAATAAGGCACTTGATAAAGAAGTGGAAGTTGAAAGAAAAGGAATTGGAACACCTGCCACAAGAGCAGGGATTATTGAGAATTTAATTTATAAAGGCTTCATTGAAAGAGATAAGAAGAATCTTATTTCAACCCATAAGGGGGTATCCCTAGTTGCCATTGTAGGTGAAGAATTTAAATCAGCTGAAACAACGGCTAACTGGGAGATGAAACTAAGTGATATTGCTAAAGGGAAATTATCAAAAGAAGAGTTTTTAAGTGAGATTGAAGGAGAAATAAAAAACAGTATCAATAAATATAAAAACAAAATAGAGGATTAAAGATTAAGGGGACAAGTAATCTTGTTCCTTTTTTACTTTGGGGAGGTGATAGAAATAGAAAAAATAAGAGTTTTAGAATTATTTGGAGGTATAGGGGCGATAAGAAAAGCCCTGATTAACCTTAAATTAGATTATGAGCTGGTTGACTATGTAGAAAATGATAAAAACTGTGTAAAAAGCTATAACGCCCTTTACTCGGAAAATTATCAAGTAAAGGATATTAGAGATTATAAAGCACTAGATATTAAAGTTGACTTATTAATGCATGGTAGTCCCTGCCAAGACTTTTCAAGAATAGGAGAAAAGAGAGGAGGAGCAAAGGAAAGTAAGACTAGATCTAGTCTTTTGTTTGAGACCATTCGAGTAATTGATGAAATGAAGATAAAACCTAAGTGGGTCATATGGGAAAATGTCAAGGGAGTTCTCGATAAAAATATGAGAGCTTCCTTTTTTCATTACCTAGAAGAGATGGAAAGATTAGGTTATGAAAATAAATATGAAATTCTAAATGCTATGGACTTTGGTATTCCTCAAAAAAGAGAGAGAATTTTTGTTATTAGTTGTCTTGAAGAAAATAACTTTTCATTTAAGAACTTAAGAAAAAGAAAGACAAGACCCTTAAAGGAGTTTTTAGAAGAAGATGTTAGTGACATATATACAGTTAGACAACCCTCAATTCTATCTTATTTATCTGACAAACCTCGAAATAAAAATTTTAAGGGAAGGCTACAAGTAATTAAAGATTTTGCCTACACCATTTCTACCAAGCAAGTTAGAGTTCCTAATTCAGGAATTATTGATATAGGAGGTGGAAAATTTAGGTATTTGACAGAAAGGGAATGTTTAAGACTAATGGGATTTGAGGATAAGGATATAAATATACTTGAAAAGACCCATCCAAGAAGAAAAAATTGCACATCAAGTATTTTATATAAACAAGCTGGTAATTCAATTGTGGTAGATGCATTGGAAGCCATAATAAATGAGATAGTTAAACAAGAAAAATAGAAAGTTAATCAACAATAAGACCTTCTTGTTTTTTTGTCATATATTCAGTATAATTAAAAGTAGGAAAAGTAGGAGGTGGTCTAATGGATAATTTTATTGAAAATGCAAAGGTAATGGCTAAGGGGCAGGTGACGATTCCAAAGGCGGTAAGGGATCTTATGGGAATTGCTCCTGGTGATCGAGTTAGCTTTCTAGTCAATCAAGGAAAGGTTCAAATAATAAATTCTAAGGATTATTTGTTAGCCTATGAAGAAAATATGATAAAAGAAGAAAGCAGAGGGGAAGAAGATGAGTCCTGATGAGATACTAGAACTAATTCATAAGGGAGAAACCATAAATGTTGAATTCAAGGAGGCTAAAAATGACTTGAATAAGGATGTCTTTAACTCTGTCTGTGCCTTTAACAACCGAGATGGTGGTTACATTATTTTAGGGGTAAAAGATAATCGAGAAATTATTGGTGTCAATCCAGAAAAAGTTGATAAAATCATCAAGGATTTTACGACTGCCATCAATAATCCTCAAAAAATAAATCCACCCCTTTATTTAGTACCTAAAACAATGGCCATTGATGGTAAGACCTTGATTTATATCAGAGTACCGAGAGGCTCTCAAGTATGTAGGCATAATGGAAAGATATGGGACAGGTCACATGAAGGAGATATCAACATCACAGACCAGTCAGAACAGGTTTATAAACTCTATGCTAGAAAGCAAGGGTCTTATTTTGTAAATAAGGTCTATCCCAAGATAGGTTTGGAGCATTTAGATGAAGAAGTCATAAATAAGGCAAGGACAAAAGCCTTAAGTCGTGATCAAAACCACCTATGGGATACAATGGATAATGAAGAACTTTTAAGAAGTACCAATTTAATCTTGCTTGACCCTGAAAGTAACCAGGAAGGGATTACCTTGGCAGGAATCCTTTTATTTGGTAAGGACTCTACTATTATGTCAGTTCTACCTCAACATAAGACAGATGCAATCTTTCGAGTTGAAAATAAAGACCGTTATGATGATCGAGATGTGGTTATAACCAACCTCATTGATTCCTATGATCGACTTTTAGCCTTTGGGCAAAAACATCTAAATGATTTATTTGTTCTAGACGGGACTTTAAATGTTAATGCAAGAGATATGATTTTAAGGGAGATAATATCCAACACCCTAGCCCATAGGGATTATTCTAGTGGCTTTCCAGCCAAGATGATTATAGATGATGAAAAAATCTTAGTTGAAAATAGTAATCTAGCCCATGGTTTAGGTGTTTTGGATATAAAAAGATTTAAACCCTTTCCAAAAAACCCACCTATATCAAAAGTCTTTCGAGAAATTGGAATTGCTGATGAACTAGGCTCTGGTATGAGAAACACCTATAAATACGCAAAACTTTATTCAGGAGCCGAACCTGTTTTTGAAGAAGGAGATATTTTTAAAACCATCATTCCTCTTAAGGAAATTGCCACGAAAAAAGTGGGTGGGGAGACTGTCGTTCACGGTGACGCTCACGATGTCGTTCACGGTGACGCTCACGATGTCGTTCACGGTGACGCTCACGATGTCGTTCAGTCCAAGGAAGATTTAATAGACTTTATTATAGATAAGATAAGAGCTAACAATAAGATAACAAGAAAAGAAATAGCTGAACAAGCTGGTGTAAGTGAAAAAACTATTGAAAGACGAATTAAAGAAATAGAAAACCTAAGATATATTGGAAGTGGTAATAATGGATATTGGGAATTAGACGAATAAAAACTATTAAGAAAACTCTAGAGTTGTCAAACATATGTTACACAAGGTGCTTCTAAAATGGGCATGCTTATGTCTTAGCGTCTAACAAAAATAAACATTAAAAAAATTAAGTCTTGAAAGTTTCGCTTTTTCGACTGCGTTGGGCAAGAGCGTTGACATCAAGCTGTCTGGCTGTAGCCCAATGGTAACTTTCGCCACTGAGGATTAAATCTGTTTTGCGCAAATCTTCAATTGATTGACACGATAGGAGGAGTAAGGTTCGTTTAAGGGCTGAGGCCCAATCACCTACCCAATCAACGGTCGCATCAACACCTAATTGGTCCACCGAATGCAGAAACTTGCCTGCAATCCCACAACTTTTAGCGCCCAAAGCTAAAGCTTTGACGATGTCTAAAAAGTCGCGGATACCACCCGAAGCTAAAATGTTGATTTGATCTTGAAAATTCAGCGATTCTAGCAAAGCTTCTACACTGGTTTGCCCCCAGTTGGTCAAGCTTGAAAAGTCTAGCTGGTCATTGCGCTGATTTTCAATCTGAACAAAGTTGGTGCCACCACGTCCACCTAGGTCCACCGTTTGGACCCCTAATTCCTTTAGTTCTTGAAGGGTCTCTTGACTCATACCAAAGCCAACTTCTTTAACAATAACAGGCAACCCTAGGTTATCAACGATTTTTTGAATGTTTTCTTTCCAGTTTGAAAAATCACGATCCCCCTCTGGCATTACAACCTCTTGAGCGGTATTTAAATGAATCTGTAAGGCATCGGCTTGAACTAAGTCGACGGCTCTTTTGGCATTTTCCAGATCATGATGGGCTCCCAGGTTGGCTAAGATAAAGCCTTGGGGATTCATTTGACGAATAATGGTAAAGGAATCAGCCACTTGAGGGTCTTTAAGGGCAGCTGAAATAGAGCCGACCGCCATGGTTAAACCAGTACTTGCAGCAACTTGGGCTAAATGCTGATTGTAACTTTTTGTTTTAGGACTGCCACCTGTCATAGCATTTATATAAAAAGGTAAAGAATGTTTTTTACCTGCCCATTGAGTGGATAAATCAATTTGATGGATATGAAGACGACCCAGTGAATGGTGGACAAAACGGACGTCATCAAAGGAATTATTTTTTCTAGTCTTTTGTTGGTCTAAAGCATAACGCAGGTGGTCATCTTTACGATTGGTCGATAAAGAAGAAGTCATTATCTATTCAATCCTTTCTGAGCTTGATTGTGGGGCCACTTGAAGATTTAGGGGCACAATTCCTTGAACTTTCCATTGCTTGAGAATGCTCTCCTTGGTATTTATATCATAACCTAAGGCAATACCGCAATCTCCACCACCAGCCCCTGAACTCTTGCTAGCATAGCCATGTTGATTACCAATTTCAATCAGCTGATTTAAAGCAGCCGTTTCAATGGATAGGTTATAAGCCTTACCTAAGCCAAGTAGTAAGTTACGGTAATTACTGATGGCTTGTTGGATCAGGTCTGCTTGATTATTAATTAGTCCATCTTTTAATTGACGAACGACTGCAGGGGCTTGATCTATAAAGGCTTGGAAAGCTTGTGGCTGAGCAGATATTTGGTCTTTTAATTGTTTGACCAAATTGTCGGTAGAAGCCGTATGCTGAGTCCAGCCAATCAGGACTTGCAAGTCTTTAGAAACGGCTAAGTTTTCAATTATTAAATCTGGCCATTCTTGCTTTAATAAAGCCGTAATCGAAGGAGCGTTAGCGATCATTTCTTTTAAAAGCTTGCGATCAGGTGCCATATAATAGGTCCAACCACCAAAAGCGTTAGCAGCGATATCGCCAAAGCTACCAGAAGCTCCTAGACGCAGTTGACTGATAACGGCTAGGCGGTAGAGCCTCTCAGCTGAAAGCTTGATTTTGTGAAAGTTAAGTATAGCTTGGATGGTACCGACTGTTACGGCACCGCTAGAGCCTAGACCGTATTTTTTACCCGAGTCACTTAATAGTTGTGATCGAATGTGTAAATGAAAGTTTCGACTATTAAAGTTCGATTCTTGTAAGAAGGTGTGGGTCACCTTAGCTGCTTCTATCACGTAACGCCACTGGTCCAGTTGATCTTCTTCTAGGGAATAGTCTTCTGCAACTCTCAAGTGCGAATCATCTGTTTCTAAGCAAAGGGGCGCATAGCCTCCTTGATGGTTTTCAATCAGCCAGCCTTTCTTAGTCCTTTGACGGATTGTCAGCTCAAGGTACTGGTCGACTGCAATCAAGATAGCTGCTTGCTTAGGCGCCAAAACAGCGTATTCACCAGCAATATAGAGTTTGCCAGGGATTTTTATGGTTTGAGTTTGTGATGATTGAAGGCAATGCTTAGGATTCATGACGATCCTCCTAATGATTAATAAGCGGAATTGAGAAGGGTTGAGGTCCGGGGCGAGAGACAATAATTGTTTGCGGGTGAAAGTCTTGCCTCAACTTTTCTTGAATGGCAGGAATTTGACTGTAGGGACAGATGATTTTAACATTCGGTCCCGCATCCATGGTAAAGTAGGCAGTTAAGCCAGTCTTTCTCAGTTGGCGAACGGCTTCCATGGCCTTTAAGGATTCCGCTTGAAAGTAGCTAAAGCTTGGATTAGCTGCCAACATGGTTGCATGCATCTTCATGGCATTATGTTCAGCGATTTGACCGATTTTTTGAATATCTCTAGCCTTAATGGCTGCCTTAATTAATGCTAAATCTTTAGCTACTTCCTCTGCCCATAAAGCGTAGAAAGGCGAAGTTTCAATGGTGTGTTGCATGGCTTGACGGCTGGAAAACTTTTTAGCCTTATGATTGACTACTAAAGCAATCATGCCAATGTCCCAATCGGCATCATCAAAAGCACGAGCAAAACTCGATTGAGAGTCCTCACCTTGTCCTTTTTCCCATTCCACAAAGCCGCCAAATAAAGAGCGAGAGGCAGAGCCTGAACCAAAGCGGGCCATGATTGAAAGTTCTTCTTGAGATAGATTGAGATTTAAGGCCTCATTACAGGCACAGGCTAAAGCAGCAAAGGCTGAGGCCGATGAAGCTAGACCCGCTGCAGTGGGGACGTGGTTGTAACTAATTACTCGTGCTTTTAAATCCGTGTTCTTGATTTGACGAAACGGGTCTAAAAAGCGCGAAATCTTTTGCCGCTCTTGGATAGATTGAGTTTGATCATTTAGGATAAATTGATCCTCGTCATAACTCTTAGAAAAATGCACTTGTGTTTGCGTATAAAAAGCCTCTAGCGTTAAAGAAAGGCTAGAGGTAACTGGCAACATCAAGTCTTGATTGCGTTTGCCCCAATACTTGATTAAAGCAATATTAGTATGGGCTTGAAAATTAGCAATAAAATCTTTAGTCATGATGTGACTCCTTTGCTTGTTCTGCTTTTGAAAGGTTAAGTAGCCATGTTTTTTCTGCACCGGCTTGTTCCATCGATTCAGCAATCATTTGGGCATGAGTTTGATCTTTAGCCAAGGCAATCACGCAACCGCCCATGCCACCACCGGTTAATTTAGCTCCTAAAGCGCCAGCTAACCAAGCGGCATTGACGATGTGGTCAAGGGAAGGGTTGGAAACACCTAATTGGTTGAGATAATAGTGGTTGTAAGTCATTAAACGACCCAGTTCAAGTGGATCTTTTTTACGAATCGCTAGGAAGGCTTGACGCACAAAAAAACCAATCGTTTCCATAGCGCCATTAACAAAGCTAGCCTTACTTTGTCTTAGTTGGGCAACGTGATTGACAGCTAATTTGGTCTGGCCAACTTGACCGGAATCAGCCACTACTAGATAAGCTTCTAAGTCCAAATCAAAATCACGAGCTTGCTGACTCTTACAGTATATAATAGATCGATTGGAAGAAGTTACTAGGGTATCTATCCCCGATGTCGATTGATGGGCAATCACTTCTGCTTCATTTGTAATCATGCGTAAGTGATAATCCTTGATGGTCTTACCATAATAGTCACAAACCGCTCGAATTAAAGCCACAGAAACAGCTGCTGAAGATCCCATACCACGCTCTTGTGGTATTTCAGATAGAATTTCAATATGAAGTGGTCTTTTGGGTAGTTGTTTGGAGTCTAAGGTTAGTTTTAAAGCCATCTTTAAATTATTTAAATGATCCGGTGCTTGTTCAAAAGCTCCCTTATAATAAGGACAGTCAATGGTTGAATAAGCGTAAGCAGAAGGTGTCACTTGGACTTTTACCTGACAGGGTTTGAAAGGAATGGCAATGGCCGGATAGTCATAAACCACGGCATGTTCACCCATTAAAATAATTTTAGAATGAGCAAATCCAAGGCCCAGCTTATTTTTTTTGCTTGAAGTTGATTTCAAAGAATAATGAGGTTTACCGAATGAATGGTTCATGAACTAGCTCCTTTCTGTAAAAGATATATATTAATGGTAGCGCTTATGCTAAAATAAGAGCCAAATTAACCATTAAAAAATACTGTTTCATTGGAGTATTTTAACACATATTACAAGAAGTTTGTATTAATTCATTATGAGACTTCAGTAGGAGGAAGATATGTATTTTGCAATGAACGATTATTATGCCACCTATAATCGTAAAGAATGGCAAGCTTTCCAATCGGAAAATTTAGAGATTTTACCGATTGATGAGCTGGCTAGTTTAGTGTCGCTCCAAGACCGTTTGACGCAAACAGATGTTAGAGAAATTTATGGTCCGTTATTACATTATATTGAAGCAGATTTTCAACATACCATGAAATACAATATGGCTAAACAGGAATTTTTTGCCATGGGGGAAGTGGACCCATTTGCATACCGCAAGGTGCCTTTCATCATTGGAATTTCAGGTTCAGTAGCTGTTGGCAAATCAACGACGGCTCGTTTGCTCCATCAATTGCTAAGTGAGACCTTCCCTAAACGGAAAGTGGAGTTAATCACTACCGATGGTTTTCTCTATTCAAATGAGGTTCTAGAACAAAGAGGGATGCTACACCGTAAAGGTTTTCCAGAGTCCTATGATATGTCCTTACTCTTAGAATTTATGACTCATATTAAGACGCAGACTTCTCCTTTCTCAGTACCGACCTATTCCCATCTATGTTATGACATTGTCAAAGGTCAGTATCAAATCATCAATAATCCGGACATTTTAATTGTGGAAGGGATTAATGTTTTGCAACTTCCTTCCAATCAACAAATCTATGTCAGTGATTTCTTTGATTTTTCGATCTATATGGATGCTGAACAAGAACTAATCCATAAGTGGTTTGTTGAGCGATTCTTGGTTCACTTACAAATGGCGAAAACAGATTCTTCTAATTATTATCATAAAATGAGTAATATGAGTCGAGAAGAAGCCATCGCTTATGCAGATAATGTTTGGTTTACCATCAACTTGCCTAACTTAATCCAACATATTAAGCCAACTCGTTCACGAGCGGATGTGGTCTTGCATAAGTCGGTTAATCACTATATCGACCATATTCACGTTAAAAAATACTAAAACTTATCTTTTGGCTGAATAGATTTAAAAGGCGAACAAAAAGGATAAATTCCGAATAAAAACTTGTAAAAACATACTTTCATTCGCTGAAGCATGATAGAATAAACGCAAGAGATAAAATTTAGGAGGAATACAATGGTAGAAGTAAGAAGACCTGAAGCTATGGAACGTATTTCAAGCCCAGAGATGGCTGAGAAATTTATTGAAGAACAAATTTCCTTAATCAGAGAACAAGTAGGCGACAAGAAAGTTCTATTAGCATTATCGGGAGGCGTGGATTCCTCTGTAGTAGCTGCATTATTAATTAAAGCCATTGGCAAACAATTAATCTGTGTCCATGTCAATCATGGCTTATTGCGTAAAGGCGAGCCAGAACAAGTAGTTGAAGTCTTTAAAAACCAAATGGATGCCAACTTAATTTATTCAGATAGTGTGGAGCGCTTCTTAACGAAATTAGAAGGCGTAACTGATCCTGAAGAAAAGCGGATGATTATCGGTAATGAATTTATCGAAGTTTTTGCTGAAGAAGCGCGCAAGTTAGAAGGTGTAGATTTCTTAGCTCAAGGAACTATCTGGCCCGATATTTTAGAAAGTGAAGACGGCATCAAAGCTCACCACAATGCGGGGGGTTTACCAGAAGACATGAACTTTGAATTAGTAGAACCTGTGCGGATTCTCTTCAAGGATGAAGTGCGTATAGTTGGTGAAACTTTGGGACTCCCTCATGAGATGGTTTACCGTCAACCCTTCCCAGGACCAGGTTTAGGCGTTCGTTGTTTGGGCGAAATTACTCGTGACCGTTTAGAAGCAGTCAGAGAATCAGATGCAATTTTACGCGAAGAATTTGCTAAGAACGGTCTGGCTGAAAAAGTATGGCAGTATTTTACCGTGGTACCTGATTTTAAATCAACTGGTATCAAAGACGGTAAGCGTACTTACGATTGGCCAGTTATTGTGCGTGCCGTCAATACCAAAGATGCAATGACAGCAACCGTCGAAAACATTCCATTCGATCTTATGCAACAGATTGTTGATCGCATTACCCACGAAGTGCCAGGCGTGAGTCGTGTACTTTATGACTTCACACCAAAACCGACAGGAACGATTGAGTGGGAATAGGTCCCGAGATTTTGTAACCCTTGATTTTACTAACTACTCTAAGGGTACGAGTGGTTCATGATACGATTTTGATGCTATAAATAGTGGCTAACCACTGGGAATAAAGAATAATAGAAGAAAATAAAAGACTAGTTAAAGAACAAACCCCTGATTGAGGTAAGAGGCGAGTTAGTAACTAGTCTTTTGATTTTGGCTCTATGTCAAATAGGGTTATGCTATCCAAGGAGATTAAGCAATTAACGGTTGCTTAGTCTCCTTTTCTTTTCT